>OMII01000163.1 GCA_900299055.1 Pseudomonadota bacterium
GACTGCTGCCAATCTCGTCCAGAGGAAGCGTCAACTTTAAGGGGAACAGCGAGCTTGACGACACCCTCCATGGCGCTGCGAATTGCTTCCAGAAGAGTGTTGTTTTTCGACTCTCCATGATCCGGCGCCTCCACGAGCAACTCATCGTGAATTTGCAGAATAAGGTGCGCTCCCGGGAACGAGGTAGTGAGTGCCTCATCAACTTTTATCATGGCAAGTTTGATTATATCCGCAGCGGAGCCTTGAAGTGGAGCGTTGATCGCGGCACGCATCGCGAAGCCCTGATCCCGTCCACTGGTGTCGATTGAGGAGATGACGCGCTTGCGACCGTAGATCGTTTGAACCTCTCCATTTGCGAGTGCGGTTTCCTCGAGCTTTGCGAAGTACTCTTTTACTTTAGGATATCGTTTAAAGTAATTGGTGATATAGAGGCTTGCCTGGTTAACGGGAATTCCCAACTCCTTTCCGAGTCGAAACGCACCCATGCCGTATACGATGCCGAAGTTAATTGTCTTGCCGATACGCCGCAGGTCGTCGGGAACATCCTCGTCAGGGGAAAGCCCCATAATTTCACGCGCCGTGCTGGCGTGGATGTCACGTCCCTCATTAAACGCTGCGATTAAGTTCTCATCTCCACTGAGGTGTGCAAGGAGTCTAAGCTCGATCTGCGAGTAGTCGGCTGAGATGAAAAATGATCCATCCTTGGGGATAAACGCTGAGCGGATTCGAGCTCCTTCCTTGCTCTGGACAGGGATGTTTTGAAGGTTCGGATCCGAGCTCGATAGTCTGCCAGTTCCCGTGATCGTTTGGTTGAGGCGGGTATGCACACGCCCTGTCTTTGGGGAGATGTAATCAAAGAGGGCGTCTGTGTACGTGCTTTTAAGCTTGTGAAGACTGCGATACTCGAGAATAACTGCTGGGAGCTCATGAGTCTCGGCGAGCTTCTCAAGTACTGACGAGTCCGTTGAGAAACCGGTTTTAGTCTTCTTGACCCCTTTTGTGGATATACCAAGCTTGTTGAAGAATAAATCAGCGAGCTGCTTGGGGGAGTTGATGTTGAATTCGCAGTTTGCGAGTTGATAAATGCGTGATTCAAGATCCTTTAGTTGAAGCTCAAACTCGGCCGACATTGATTTTAGTTTGTCGGCGTCAACCCGAATACCAAGGCGCTCCATATCGGCAAGGACAGGAATTAAGGGGATCTCCAACTCAGAAAAAACTCGCGTGAGCCCACCAGCTTCAAGTTTTGGTAATAGCTCGCGCTTGAGAAGCCACGCGTAGTGGGCGTCCTGACACGCGTATCGAGTGGCGGCATCGATCTCGACCTCAGAGAAGTCGGATTTGTCGCGCGTAATTTCGGTATACTCAATGACTGGAAGTCGGAGAAAGTCATTTGCGAGGGCAGTTAAGTTGAAATTGCGTCCATCAGGGTTGAGGAGATACGCGGCGACCATCGAATCGAAGGTGAGGCCAGCGACCGAGATGCCGTTGTTCTTGAGGATGCTGATATCGTACTTGGCATTCTGCCCACACTTTTCGACACGTGGATCCTCGAAGTGCTTTTTACAGGCTCCAACAAAATCCGCCCAGCGTATCTGGCCGACTGCATCCTTGTGTCCGATTGGAATGTAGTAACTGGTACTATCGTCCCAGCAGATTGATACGCCTACGATGCTCGCATCGTGAATATCAAGAGAGGTAGTTTCTAGGTCGAAGGCGAAGGAGTTTTGCTGATGGAACTCCTCCACCCATCCCGGAAAATCAGCAGCGAGTACGGTTTTATACTGAAACGTCGACAAAGCTTCGCTGTTTTTTGGGGCCGCAAGAAGTGAGCTAAATTCTTTAAAGAGCGACTGAAACTCGAAACGTTCGAGTAGTTCGCTCAGGTGCGATACGTCCATCTCTTTTTTTGTGAGAAGGTCGTCAATCGTATTCATCTCGGGTGCCACTTTTTCGAGGGGCACGTTGCAATCGACCTCTACCAATCGACGAGCTAGTCGAAGTGTTTCGACATTAGTGGTGATGTTTTCTACAATTTTCTTCCTATTGCGAATCTCGGTATCTTCAGCGATTGAGGCTGAGGCAGCTATAATTGATTCGATTGCACCATATTTTTGAACGAGCTGCGTGGCCGTCTTTGGCCCAACGCCATCAACCCCTGGAACGTTGTCTGAAGAGTCTCCGGTGAGAGCGAGGATTTCGGTTACTTGGTCTGGGCCAACACCAAATTTTTCAACGACATCGCTGGGGGCGTAGCGCTTGTCTTTCATCGTGTCCCAGATCTGCACCTTATCGGTGACGAGCTGCATGAGATCTTTGTCCCCCGATACAATAACGACCGGGTGGCTCTGATGGCTTACCTGAGAGGTAATGGTAGCGATAATGTCATCTGCTTCGTAGCCGGGGCACTCCAGCACCGGCAGCCCAAGCGCTCTTGAAAGCTCTCGAAAATACGGCATCTGCTCGACAAGCTCTGGCGGGCATTCTGTGCGATTGGCTTTGTACTCGGGATAGAGATCGTTTCTGAACGTCTTTCTTCCCGCGTCAAAAATAATCGCGATCTTCGATGAGTTTGCGGCAGAGATGGTCTTAAGAATCATTTTCAAAAAACCATAGAGGGCGTTTGTGGGGAATCCGCTTTTCGTCGAGAGGCGCTGTATCGCGTAAAAAGCTCGGAAGATGTAACCGGATCCATCGATCAGGTAGATGGTGTCGTGTGGGTTTTGCATGGTGGCAGGTTACGGGGCCAACGTGAGGGCGTCAACAGCGCTTGGACAGGTGAGGAGTGCAGCAAAAAGGCGCCAATAGTGTGGTGATATCAACTAGTTGCGAGTGTTATTGTTTTGTGATCATTCCGTAATTCTTTACGGAGGCGAGCTGTGCATATCGCTTATGTCTTTCATGTGAATTGTTTGTTTCATACGTGATGGAGGTTATATGCACACGAAGATAAAGATGGTTGCGGCGGTTGTACTTACAGGAGCTCTTTCGTTCTTGGGAGCTGGGCGCGAGGCGAGGGCGCAGGTTTTTTCTGCGCCGACGTCTCAAGAGCTGAAAGTTGTTATGACTAAGATAACCGGCATAGGATCTCAGAAGGGTAACACCAGTGCCCGACCCGTTGGAGTGCGTGGCGTAGAGATGCTTGTCACAGGAACAGGAGATCGGTTTGAAGTTTCCAAATCGGGCCAGTTCGAGCGCGTTGACGCAGTATCTCAACTGGCGCTGATGTTACCGTCGAAGGTGAGCGGGCTCTCATTTCTTCAAGAGCTTTGTATAGACCGAATCAAAGCGCTGCAAAGTGGAGCAAATGGCAAGCAGGCGATTGAGATTACCTTTGAGGGTAAAAGGATCGGCACAGGTAGTTTTCTCGTTAGTAAACTTGTCGGATGTTCTGATGTTACCAAAACAGCAGCTATAGTGACTCCGAAGCCAACTCCTACGCCGAGGCCAACGGCTACTGCAACCCCAGTTGCAGGTAAGTAATAAGCTTCCTTTTAGTGAAGTCGCCATCTCACCTTATGTGGTGAGATGGCCTTTTCGTTTGTGAGGTGCCTGCCCTAAAAGATGACTGTAGGATTCGGGCACGCGGTATCACAAAATCCTCCGCAGCCATCAGGAGCACCGCATGGTTTGGGTCCGCAAACAGGCACACACGCGCTCTGAGATATACAATTCCCAGCGACGCATTCTTGTCCTACTAAGCAGGTTCCGCACGTCCCACCACAGCCATTGCTGCCGCAGGTTAGCCCTTGGCACTGCGGTGAGCAGGCCGGGGGCTTTTCACACGCTCCGAGCTGATTACAGGAGTATCCATTCGGGCACGTGCCGCAGGACTTGCCACAACTATTGACCCCACATTGTCGAGACCCACAATCTGATTGGCACGCCCGGTCAAATCTCGCCGTTATACGCTGTGAGGTAGACATAATTAGGGTGCACAGAAAATTGCCTGAGCATCCTCCACTCCATCCACCGAAGCTGCTGCCAGCAGATGGCTCCGCTGTCAACGTGACTTCCACGCCTGGATAAAATGTCTTCTCGCACGATTTCGAGCATGATGAGCCATCTGAAAACCGCACGCTTCCTGACCCGGATCCGCCGGACGTGATGGACACAGAGAGGGTTGGGCGCGATGTGCATTCTCCGAGGTCGCAGATCTGTCCTTCTTGGCAGGATCCACACGAACCGCCACACCCATCGTCGCCACATTGGGCAGTGCTGCAGCGGGAAGCACATTGTTTCTTAAATGAAGCAGTCACCTCTAGTGAACTCGACTGCGGAAGCACCGAGCAGAGAAAAGGATTGGGAGGGTCGTTGTTTAGACACGGCCCTGTCCAGCCGTTGAACTCACTGCCAGCTAGCGAAGTTGCAAAGAGTTGCACGGGTGTGTTTGACCATGGTACCTGAGAGGAGCATCGCCGTGGACAATTGATCGGCCCACCCTCAACTAGACCCGCTCCTTGCACTTGTACGTTGAGCTTTACCTCGCAGGAAGGGCGACATGTCCCAGTGGCGCACTTCTTCAGACCTGGACAGCATTGTCCGCCGGCAGAAGCTGCAGTTTCGTCGATGCGTGCACAGCTCTTTTTAAAATTTGCTACGACGGTTTGATTGGCATTGGCGCTAACAAAGCACACAGGTTGGGTACCCTTACAGCCACCTCCTGCCCATGACACAAATTGCGCATCGGGGCTACGTGGACGAGCTGTTAGCTTGACCCGCCCACTTTTGGGAAATTTAACCGCGCATTTATTAGGAATAGAACAACGACTAGCCCCTTCGAGTGCTACGGCCTGCGCTTCAATCGCTCCGAGACCGGGGATGCTCGGAGTAGAGCGTGGCTCTAGGGTGAGCGTTGAAAGC
>OMII01000164.1 GCA_900299055.1 Pseudomonadota bacterium
GTGCCCCACCGACTCACCCCCCTTTCCAAAGAAAGCGATGATATTCGCCGCCGGGATCGGCTCGCGCCTCAAAGAACTGACAGCGCACACACCCAAGTGCCTCATGCAGGTCGGGGGCATAACGATGCTTGAACGTATCATCGAGCGCCTCAAAGATGTTGGAGTGGTTTCAGTGGTCATCAACGTGCATCACCACGCCGAGCAAGTGGTAGCGTTTGTCGAGAGCAGACAACGTTTCGGTATCGATGTAACCTTCTCGCATGAGCCCGTACTTCTCGATACAGGTGGCGGACTCAAGAAAGTGCACCAGCTGTTCGCAGAGGAAAACGCGTTTTTTCTTCACAACGCCGACGTCTATTGTGAGAGCAGCCTGGCGGCTCTATACGACGCACACCATGAGAGGCGAGGTGCTCACGCCTCATTAGCGATAATGTGCCGCGATTCTGCGCGAGGCCTCTATATGTCGAGCGAAATGGAGCTTGTGGGCTGGACCGGCGAAAAAACTACTCCTCCCTCGGATGCCAAGCTGTACGCCTTTAGCGGTATATCGATCTGCACACCTAAGCTCTTCTCGTATATGCCTAGCGGTGATACGTTCTCGATCATCGAACCGATGCTTGCGTGCGCTCGGGCCACTGGCTCTGTGTTCGGGCTCGAGATCGATCCAACCACCTGGGTTGATATTGGCACTCCAGAAAAACTAGCCTCGCTGCAGGCGCGTTTTAGAACTTCGTAGCACACTCTCGGCCGCCATGATGACTCGATACAAAACTCAACTGCTAGGTCTCACGATACTCAGCGCGCTAGTCGGACTCAGCGTAGCGCCTCCAGCTCGTGCTCAAGAGCAACGTCCATACCCGCCTCGTGGTGAAATGGACTCTGTTCCGCTCTCAGTCGAGCAACGCTCACGACTTGAGAGCCTTGTTATGGCGCCTCGTGACCCCAAGCTACGCAAGAAGATTACCGATCAGCTCTGCGCCCCAATAGTAAAGCGGGCGGAGAGCGTGAACGAGACCGTCAAGCCAGTTCTGTCAGTAGTTGAGAACTCGGGAGCTACTGAAATTGTCTTTTCACGCCCAGCTGCTGACTCACAAACCGGGCCTGAGCAATTCTCCTTCTTGGTTGAGTTCTTTGCGAACCAAGTACTTCTTCGCCACAGCACCCCACGCTTTGCCAGTGAATCAATCGGCGTCGCAGTCCCCTACCCTCTCGATTATACGCGCGGCGTATGGACAGAAGGCAAGTTGGGCACAGATATGCTCGTGTTGATTCCTTCCACCAAAAATTGTGCGGCACAGGCAGTGGTCCTATGCCCGCGGGCGTATCAGCATCCAGACAAACTCGTTCAATCACAATTTGTCCCTACAGCCGCCAGATGGTTCTACACCGCTAAGGCAGATGGTCTCGCAGCCGCGACGATATCAGCCCCACAGGGGAGTGAGGCGGGCCGTGTGATGGCTAGTATTCAGGGCAATGCTCATGTGACCCTGCCCACGCAGTGGTCTGCCATTGGAAATGACGCAAGAAACCCAGCCGCTACCGTGAAATACTCAAATCGTGGCCCAGAAGTGAAGACACCTCCCCCCTTCATACGGGCGACACTTCCACACGTAATCACGCTACAGAGTAGGCTTGATTTTGGCACCCAAACGGCGGTCCTACGCACCGCAACCCGCACCACTACCGTTGAGATATCAGAACTTCCCGTTCGCAGTTTAAACTCTGTGCAGGTCGGACACTCGCTCTTCAGTGTTGAGGACGGGATGTGCTACCTCATAGCCCAATCAAGCTCGACGATGCTATAGCGGACGCTGAAAAGAATAGGCATCGAATTCGGTTAGTTAGCTAATCGCTGCAAGCCGCAACATTCTGCAGAGAATATCGAATACCTCTTGTGCAACACTTTTTCGACCTGCCCCATAACAGCTCTAGCTACGGGGGGAGGAACAGAAACGGTATTGTCCCACAAGAGTAGTCCACCGAAATGATTTTAAGAACTCGGCAATACGCTCAGATGCCGACATTGACGAAGGAGTATGTATGACGAACACCGCACAGCCAGTAAACAATCAAACTGTTGAGCCACTCAACGTATCAGCCGCAGCGGCACCCGACACCACCTCTGCCTTCAAACCTCTTAGCATCCCGGGGAGCCCCGACCAGGTGCAAAACCTCAAAGGCATCGAGGGCAATCGGTTTACCGAACCGTTTCGCGTGGCAGGAGCGCTCGTGGGGCGAGTATTTAACGCTGCCTACAACATGTATGACAATGCTCGGACCGATCTCCGGATAGCGAGCGCAGCAAAGGAGATGAAGAGCTTCGACCCCGAGAAGATAACAGCTGGGCTAACGGCGAGAACTATCCTGGACACCTGGTCGAATATGGCGGAAAAAAACCCCCACATTAGAGACCATATGGAGTCGTTAGGCCGCGAAGCAGCAATTATAGTGCAGGCTAGCACCTCCGGCGTCGGCACTATTACGAACAATATCCATGTCGCACTCACGACCAAGCTAGGAGACATGACACTTCGTGATTTGACCGGAGAAGCGGGAGCGCAGAATTTTGCAAATCTGACACCCGCGCAGAAGCGATCTTTTCTGATCGCATACAGTGAGCTGCGGAACAACCTCACAGAATTGAACTCGATCTCACAGAATGCAGGGAATCTCGCTCGAGCATTCTATGAGTCATCGATGCCCCGATTTAAGGCACAGGCTGAGTTCACCCCTCCTTCGGGCCAAGAAAAGTTTTACGAGGGGGAACTCTCAGAGCTTCACGCTGCGCACTCTAAAGCACTCACAGAACTTACAGACGTGACTCCAGAGACTCTCAAGGGTGTTGGCGAGGAGTTCACTCAACGGATAGAGGCTCTTCAGACAAAGACCGAGGCGCTTTCCGTTTCGCTTGGAACAGCAGCCGAGGTTGAGAATAAAGTTGATAAGACACTTCAATATTTAACTCAAGGAGTTGATAGTCAGAAAGCCTTGGGAGGGGACGATCTATCTGTTGTCTTCATTGGAGCAGATGCAGCAGATAAAATAGCCGGCTGGGTAACTGCTCAGACTAAGCAAGCTCGGGAAGACCTTGAGAA
>OMII01000165.1 GCA_900299055.1 Pseudomonadota bacterium
ACAAGCGGGGCTTGCTCAAGAGAATGTGGTGCGCGTCAAAGTCGATGATGCTCTCAGTGATGATTCGGATGCTGAGCTTGGAATCGAGGATCTAACAGGGCAAGTAAATGCTGCGCAGTCAGGCGAGAATGAAGTTGTTCGCCGAGTGATTTCTGCTAATAAACCCGCAGAAAATGCCGATTTTAACCAGTCGGTGGGCGGTTCTGCAGCGACGGTAGCGGAGGATAAGGTTAGCGCCGAGATGCCGCAGTCTCGCGCCGAACTACGTCCCGGCACAGAAGGTGATAGCCCCTCTGTGAGTGCCGTACGCAAGGGTGTCGAGAATAACTTTAAAGACGATCCCGCCTCGAAAAAACTTGCCACTGATGAGCCTGAGGTGATCTCGCCAGCGGTGTCTCAAAACGCAAAGCGTGGAGCTGAAGGGGTGGTGCAGATGGCCATTCTTCGGCAAGCTTTTGAGAGCCTTCGAGCGGCACGACAGGAGTCATCTGAGGGTCAGCAAAAGCCTAGTTCTCCTGCTGTGACAGGGGCGACTGCATCTTCAGCTCCAAAACGCTCTGAGGATGCTTCCTCCTCAAAGGGGTCACGGGCTACGAATAAGAGCCATATAGCTCGGATGCTTGAGCGAGTTCAATCAACTCTCACCGAAGCTGCAAAAGCGCGGGACGGTAAGACGATATCGCTACGGCTTGATCCTGCGAATCTTGGTCGAGTAAAGGTCGACGTGTCATTGAAAGACGGGTCGTTGCACGCCCGGATTACACCGGAGAACCAACAAGTTATGACAGCTTTGCAAGAGCACGCCCACGAGCTTCAGGGGGCGTTGCGTAAGCTCGGTCTTGATGTCGACAGCGTGACTGTCACAGTCCGCAGTGAGGGGGCACAGGAGGAGGCACAGGGCGGCCAAAATTCCTTCGACGGCAGTGCTTTCCAGCAGGAGCGGAATAATATGCCGCATGAAAGGTCTCAAGTAGTTGAAAATACGATTGGCAACGAACTTGCTCAGTGGAAGGGAGCCGTTGCCCCAGAGCAGGGCGTAGAGGTTGTAGATCACTGGGTAGCATAACGGTTTTGGTAGCAGCACTATGGCAAATAACGCGTTAACAGGGGTGGGAAGCGGCGCAGCTCAAGGCGTCCAGCTCACCTCTAAGAACAAAAACGAGCAGATCGGCAAGGATGAGTTCTTGAAACTCCTTGTTACGCAGCTAAAGAACCAGGACCCCGAGGCTCCGATGGATAGCAAGGAGTTCGCGGTTCAACTGGCTCAGTTTACGCAGGTAGAGAAGCTCATCTCAATCGACGACAAGCTTAGCGCGCAGAATACAGCTGCTAGCCTTGGTTCGATGGCTGGCTACCTAGGGCAGCAAGTAGTTCTCAACAGTAGTGATGTCGCGGTGAAGAGCGGTCAAGGAGGACAGCTTCAGATCGATTTGGCACGGAATGCCGGAGAAGTGACGGTGCAGTTTATGAATTCCAAGGGCGCAGTAGTAGGTGAGAAGAAGTTCGGTGCGCTCGAAGCAGGCAAG
The DNA here is from genome assembly GCA_900299055.1 of Pseudomonadota bacterium. Classification (GTDB taxonomy): domain Bacteria; phylum Bdellovibrionota_C; class UBA2361; order UBA2361; family OMII01; genus OMII01. The sequence continues at coordinate 1,527 of OMII01000165.1, forward strand.
CAGATAGTTAGCTTGAGCGATGTAGGTGTGCCAGATGGCTCCTATGCCGTGAAAGTGACAGCGACGAATGCAATGGGTGGCGGAACGTTTAACCCGACCGCAGCAACAGCGGGGATCGTATCAGGTTTTGTTCCCGGCGCCACGCCTACACTCTTAGTAGGTGGTCGTGAAGTAGGGCTGTCGGAGATACGAGAAGTAGCTCTTGCTAACCCAGTTGGATAGTTTTTAGTGAAGTACACGAGACAAGGACCCGTCTCGAGATAGTGGTTTTTCAGGGAAGACGCAATCTCGCGCAGTAAAACTCTACACCTACTAGGCTGACGTGTGCCTCTCGTACGCGCCAAGTCAGACTGGTTTTTATTGAGGGACGGGACACGTGCCAAGCATAATAAATGGTCTCTTCGCAGGTCGCGGCGGAATCGCCAGTCACGGAAACGCAATCGCCGTAGCGAGTGATAACATCTCTAACGCCAGTACAATTGGCTACAAGACAAATCGCGCTGAGTTCGAAACGCTCATCGCGGGAGATGGAGTGCTCGGCCGCCAGTTTGGAAGCGGATCGGCGATCGGAACAGTTTCGACGATCTATGCACAGGGTACGCTTGAATTTACTGGCCGTCCTCTTGATCTCGGTATCGCAGGGACAGGTTATTTTGTTCTCGCTAAAGATGATGGGCGCTTCTACACTCGCGCCGGAAACTTCAAGCTCGACTCCTCTGGATTTATCGTTAATCAAGAGGGTCTTGCAGTTTTGGGATTCCCCACAAACGGTAGCGGAAAGCTTGAGCCGGTTAATATTAACAATATCCAGCAGAGCGCCGTAGAAACCACTGAGCTCTCTGTAGCGGGTAATGTGAATGCGTCGGCTAAGCTGATAGCAGTAGGAGACATTCCATTGCCAGGGGGTCCAGCGGCGACAGACCCAACAGTCACATTCACAGACCTGAACAAAGTTGCAGAGTACTCAACCGTCGTTGATACCTTTGACTCGTTGGGTCAAAAACATCCAACCACATTCTTCTTTTTCCACACGGGTGTTAATGAGTATACGGTTCGGGCGTACGTCAACAACGAAGATGTTGATACGGCGAGTCCCATTAACAAAACCGGATATCCCCGCCAAGTCGGATCAGCAACTCTTACCTTCGGTGGTAACGGCCAGAGAAATCCTCTTCCTGGTGTTAATGACATTGATATAACTGCTAGTATTGCATGGAATAACGGTGCTGATACGAGCTCAGTGGATATGAAGTTTGATCCATTGACGCAGTACTCATCGCAGTCAAACATCCTCTCCGTCTCTCAGGATGGAACCGGCGTTGGATCAGTTCAGAGTGTTACCGTAGGAACTGACGGCGAGATTACCGCGTTGCTCTCGAATGGACAGGTGAGTCCTCTTGGAACGCTTGCGTTTGCAAGTTTCCCGAACCAGGAAGGCCTCTCCAAGATCGGTGGTAACCTCCTAGCAGCCTCTACTGACTCAGGAGATGCCATTATCGGACGGCCAGAGACCGGCAGCTTGGGTAGCGTAAAAGCCGGCACGATAGAGCTTTCAACGGTGGATATCGCCTCGGAGTTTGTGAAGATTATTACGCTTCAACGAGGCTTCCAGGCCAGTTCGCGAGTTATTACAACGATCAACCAGCTCCTGAACGACATTATCCAGTTGGCGTAGTAGGGGGTTGAGCGGTAGCATCGGAGTATGAAGTTCTCTGATAGCGAACTACGAGAGCGAGTTATGGCACGAGATATTCGTGCCGTAGCTCGCCTTATAACGAGAATAGAAAGCGGAAGTTCTAGTGCCCCAGTTATGGCCGCTTCGATGCGGCGTCCGGTAGGGCGTGCGCACGTCGTTGGTGTTACTGGTGCCCCCGGTGCGGGTAAATCGACCCTCGTAGATCACATTGCGACTCAGTATAGAGCACAGGGTGCTACGGTTGCCATCATAGCAGTAGACCCATCGAGCCCTTTTACGGGTGGAGCGATTCTTGGCGATCGAATCCGAATGAATCGCGCCTCTGAGGACTCCTCAATCTTCATACGTAGTATGGCGACTCGCGGTTCTTTGGGAGGGCTGGCGAAGTCAACGTTAGAGTGCGTTCATGTCCTCGATTGCGCGGGCTTCGATGTGGTGATCTTAGAGACTGTCGGAGTAGGCCAGGCCGAAGTCGATATCGTGCGCTCAGCTGATACGTGTGTAGTGGTCCTTGTCCCGGGAATGGGAGATAGCGTTCAGATAATTAAGGCAGGTCTCATGGAGATCGCTGACATCTTTGTGATTAATAAGGCCGATCGTGAGGGAGCGCTTGCGCTTGAAAAGGATCTGTACACCCTGTTATCCCTCGCAGAGTTTAGCGCTGACTCTTGGAAGCCAGCGATAGTCAAAACAGTCGCGACGACAGGCGATGGAGTTGATGCCATTGTTAAAGCATCCAGGGACCACATGGGGTGGCTTGAGCATTCATCGCAGGGGTTGGCACGAAGGCTCAGAGTCGTCGCTCAGACGATATCAGCCCTTGCCGCTGAATGGGTTGCTCGTCAGGCCCTTGCTGGAAAAGAAGATCTCGTGACTAATCTCGCACGTGAGTGTGTCGCACGCACCAAGACCCCTATAGAAGCTGTCGAGCAGCTGGTACGAGACTTGAAGAAATAAACGATTTTTTTATTTCAAGTTAAGGATCTGCGGACCGAGCCCGCTGGCGAATAAAAACATCAGTATCATGGCTATCGCAAGCTTCTCACGCCTCAGAGGCTGAAATATCTTTCTGAACGATTGAGCCGGGTCGCCGTAAAATGACTCTCCAAAAATGCGAAACGACGAGTATCCATTGAGAGCTAGGGTTGTGATGAAACAGGTTGCCACAAACCATGTGGACTCAGCAAAGTGGTGAAGCATGACTTCGCTGCTGATAAATCCAAGTGTTCCTGGGAATCCGACAAGTGAGAGTACGCACACGAGAAACGATATTCCTAAGAAAGGATAGGAAATCCCAAGGCCGGTAGCCCGGTCGATATTTTCAGCTCCCAATCGGTCCCGAAGCATACCAAGAA
>OMII01000166.1 GCA_900299055.1 Pseudomonadota bacterium
CGTTCAGATGAGACTCTGCCGATTCGGTTCGCCAACTAATGAAAAGCCGGGAATTATCCTTTCGGACGATGAAGCCCGAATCGACGTATCTGGCTTTGGAGAGGACTTTGATGAGCGATTTTTTGGCTCAGAGGGGATCTCGCGCTTGCGCGCTTGGCTTAACGAACACGTAGCGTCATGCCCCCGAGTCAGTACATCGGAGCGGATCGCGCCACCACTGTGCCGTCCGAGTAAAATTGTATGTGTCGGGCTCAACTACCGAGACCACGCGGCAGAAACGAACTCAGAGCTCCCTAAGGAGCCGATGCTCTTCGGCAAAGCAACATCGGCTATCTGTGGGGCACACGATCCAATTATCATTCCACGCGGAGGGTTAAAAACTGACTGGGAGGTAGAGCTGGCAGTGGTAATAGGAAGACGAGCAAATTATGTGCCCCTACCACAGTGGCGTGAGTATGTTGCCGGCTACTGTATCATGAACGATGTCAGTGAGCGCGCGTTTCAAAAAGAGCGTGGCGGACAGTTCATTAAGGGAAAAAGTGCCGACTCTTTTGCTCCACTGGGGCCATTTGTGAGATCTGCCGATGAGGTGGTTGATCCAAATTCACTTGCGCTCCGACTGACAGTCAACGGACAGACTCGCCAGGACGGCTCTACTGCAGCGATGATTTTTAACGTTCCATTTCTCGTCTCGTACATCTCACAGTTTATGACTCTTCTCCCGGGCGACATCATAAGCACCGGCACACCAGCAGGAGTTGGCGCTGGATGCAATCCTCCGCAGTTTCTGCGCCACGGCGACATCGTGGAGTACTCCGTTGAAGGATTGGGGGAATGTCGTAATGAGGTGGTATGCTATGAGTCTCATGGGTCGATGACAATCTCATGACGGCGGCTTCAACGATCGTCCTTCTGCACGGACTGGCACGCTCTCAGCATGATATGCGGCTGCTCGCACACCGCCTTCGAAAGCTTCTTCCTCAGTCTCACGTGCACTGTTTTGATTACCCAAGCAGAAAGCTTACACTTGAGGCGGCGACCTGCTCCCTACGCGAGTACACGAAGACACTGGCCGGCGATGGAGCCGTCTCGTTTGTGGGGCATTCTCTGGGTGGGATCGTTGCGCGCAACCTCGATCTGATAGGCGGCTGTGAGCGGCCGCTCCATCGATTGGTCACGTTAGGCTCGCCACACAACGGCGCGGCTATTGCGCGATTTCTCTCGCGCTATAGGGGCCCTCAGGCGGTATTTGGCCCGATATTAAGCGAGCTGGGCTCCCTTAACCTACCAGAGCAGCCGCGCGAACTAGAGATCGGATGTCTGATCGGGGGCACCAATACTCGTTTTGGCTTTTTGCCCCTATTTGGCGCAGACAACGACGGAACTGTTCTAGCCCACGAGGCAGCGCTTCCGGGTGCTACCGCGCACAAGGTCTTACCAATTCTGCACGCGCTATTCCCTTTCAGCACTCGAGCTGCCACACTAACGGCTACGTTTTTGAGCCATGGAAATTTCCAAAAATAGTGTATGTCCTCAGCGCCTCTGATAAGCCTACAAGATGCTACCAAGGGGTTCAGCGATCGCCCTCTCTTTACGCAACTCACTTTGGTAATCTCCGAAGGTGAGCGTGTCGCACTGATCGGAGACAACGGCTGTGGCAAATCGACTCTCCTCAAAATTCTTGCTGGACTAGAAGAACTCGACGACGGAACGCTTAGCGCGAAGAAAGGTTTGCGTGCCGCTTATGTCGCTCAGCAAGACACATTCACAGACGGAGTATCGATTGGCGAGATCATGGACACCCACCTCGCCAGCGCTCGCCTCGACCACGACGAGATCGCGAGACGATCGAGTATGTACCTCGGCATGGCAGGATTATCAGATTCTACCGTCGCGGCATCTACCCTCTCTGGTGGATGGAAGAAGCGCCTCTCTATAGCGCGAGCGCTCGCGCTCGAACCAGACTGCTTACTCCTTGACGAACCAACGAATCACCTCGACATCGATTCCATCGAATGGCTTGAAGATGTTTTAGCCAATCTCACTATCCCGATGATTTTTGTGAGCCACGATCGCTATTTCATCGAGCGGCTGGCAACTCGGGTCATCGAGTTAAATCGGGCCTATCCCCGAGACCATATCGCGACAGATGGCGGATACGCGGACTACATCGAGCGCCGCGAAGATATCCTTTCACAACTCGCCAAACAACGCAGCTCACTCGCCAATAAGGTACGTCGAGAAGTTGAGTGGCTTCGTCAGGGCGTAAAGGCTCGAACCACAAAGTCGCGGGCTCGAATCAATGAGGCGCATCGACTTATTGATACGCTGCGAAGCACTCCGTCGAGTGAGAAGCAGCGCCTCGAATTGGAGTTCTCGTCAACACAGCGAAAGACAAAAGATCTTCTCAAGGCTGAAGGCGTCGCTCAATCAATCGGCGGACAAACGATTTGCAAGAACGTCTCCCTGATTTTATCTCCGGGCTCTCGCCTCGCTATCGTGGGGGCTAATGGGAGCGGTAAGACGACTCTCGTCCGCACGCTCCTGGGTGAATTAGAGCCGACTGCGGGGCGAGTAGTAAGAGCACCGAATCTTCGAATCTCGTTCATGGATCAGGCGCGTAGTCAGATTCGAGACGATCTGACACTGCGTGATTTTCTCTGTCCACACGGAGACTCAGTTTCATTTCTAGGAGAAAATATCCACGTCGCCGCTTGGGCTGCTCGATTTCTCTTCTCACGAGATCATCTGTCTCGCACGATGAGCGCTCTGTCGGGTGGAGAGAGGGCACGTGCGCTTCTAGCCAAGAGCATCACTGAGGCAAGCGATGTACTCGTGTTTGATGAGCCTACGAACGATCTCGACATATCGACTCTTGAGAATCTCGAGGAGGGCTTTGAAAGTTTTCCCGGCGCTATTGTGCTCATTACTCACGATCGATACGTATTAGAGCGGACCGCGAGCGCCGTCCTGGGCCTTCTCGATGGCGAGGCCACTTTATTTGGAAGCTATGGTCAGTGGGAGGCATACAAGCTCGACAAAGCGCTAGACGCTCGGAGTACGACTACTCCGAAGGTAGAGAAAAAACAGGGTTCGTCACGTCCAGCGAAGAAACTCTCATACAAGGACGCACGCGATCTCTCTATGATTGAGGAGCTCATTTCGAAGGCCGAAGAGGAACTCAAGCAGACTCAACAAGAGATAGACTCAGGCGCACACGCCACCGACGCAGGAAAATTAACCGAGCTATGCGCCCAGTTGACGGCGCGGCAGGCAGAAGTCGAACGACTGTATGCGCGCTGGCAGGAGCTTGAAGACCTGAGTCGAGCGCTCTAGAACCCACGCTGGCGCACACGCACCTTCTCCAGGCCAAGCCTGAGCCATCGTTCCTTACCGATCTCAGCTGTAGTATAAGACCGCTATGCAGACGCCTATACCATCACATAAAGCCACACGCACCCGCCCCCCGGGCACATACATAGTCAATGAGATATTTTATTCCGTGCAGGGCGAGGGCCGAAAGGCTGGCACACCGATGGTATTTGTTCGCTTCGCGGACTGTAACCTACGCTGCTCGCTGACCAACGCGGGATTCAACTGCGACACCGAGTTCATGAGTGGGCGTACGCTTCGTGCTCAGGAGATCTTACATGAGTGCGAGCAGCTGAATAGCAAAAAGGGGTGGATGCTCCTCACTGGTGGGGAACCCGGTCTGCAACTTGATGAAGCTTTCATCAGCGAAGCTCGTGGTGCAGGCTGGAAGCTTGCGATCGAGACAAACGGCACCGTCGAACTACCACAGGGCATCGACTGGGTGTGTGTCTCACCAAAAAGCGCCGAGCATACGGTCAAGCAACGCACCGCAAACGGGGTTAAGTATGTCCGTCGTCACGGCATGGGGCTACCAGAGACATCGATTGAAGCGGAGCACTATTTAATCTCGCCCGCGTTTCAAGCTGACGGAACAGTTGACCGCCACGACCTCGAGTGGTGTATGGGGTTGATCAAAGAGAACCCGACGACCTGGTGCCTGGCAATTCAATACCACAAGCTGCTCCACATACGATGACTCTAGGAATCGTTCTCGCAACGCTTCCTACCAGGGCAGCAGTCGGAAGTAGCCCCGAGAGCTCACTGTTGCAAACTCATCACGATTCAACCCTTCAGCAATAATCTCTGCCCATATCGAGCAGATTTCGCGGTTGGGGCTTCTAAAGGTGAGCTTGCTAAAATCGAGAAGCCGTGTGGGCGGATATTTGCGATCGGCAAGTGTGGCTATCAATCGCCCAGTCTCTCCATCGTAGACCCGCGCCGCAAAGGCGACATGAGGATCCGTCACCGCGGAGAGTGCAATAGAGGTGCCAGGGACCGGAACCAGCATCGAGCCCGCCTGCACCAGAGGATGCGCGAACTCAAGCTCCGTGAAAGCTAGGTCAAATACAAGCCCACCCTTCACCGCCTCGGTTACTGTTGTGAACTTACCTTTCTTATACTTTGAGACTTTCTCATTGAGTTGCGCTTGGAAGTACTCCGCAAGCTTCTTGGCCTCTTTCTGGAAGTCCTCCTTGTTTGATATCACCATCGACTCGCTCTTCTTCCAGGCGTCAGCCGGAATCTTTTCTATTGATACAGAGCGAAAGAAAACTCGGTCGTAGGTGTTTGGCAGATTGGAATCGATCCAGGCGTGATTGAACGGCAAGGTTTCATCGATAACCGTGGTATCTCTATCTTCTAAAAACAGATTCGTAATCGGTGCAGCACGGTCTTTTGCCGCGCACCCCGTTACGACTACAACAACTGCAATCAAGCTCAATAGAATCCGGTTTAAACGACGCATAATTCATCCTTTTGAGAGCTCTTCCCTCAGGCACTCCCAATAACCCGTAGCGCGGCAGTATGACAAAAGCTGCGCTTTATCGCCGACCTAATAGTTCCGGCTGGTTCGGTGTATACCAGCTGAACATAGTGTGCGACAATAAAGAGCAACGCCAAACACCGTATTCTCGGCAGGTATGTCCACAGGTCTCATCGCCATCTCTGAATATATTCCCAAACGCGAGGGGCTGCTGGTGAGGGTCGATATGTCCGATTACCTCATCGATTACTATCTGCACCGTAAGGATCACGCCCCAGACACACTCCCGGAACACGATGAGAAGCTCAAGGAGCTAATAGCCTGCTTTGCGATACACCTCTCTGCTCGCACGGCTCAGGAGACACACGCCTGGACAGTGCATTTAGTCGCAGACCAGCCCTACTCGCTATTTGTGACCGGCAATACGGGCATCATGGACGAAACAGGTGTAGCCCGTGGATTTTTGGTTGGTCACATCCTGACTGAGAATATTCGCCACACCGATATCAATTCTATCCATGCGCAGTTCACGAACCGTGGAAAAACGTTCAACAGCATGGTGCGATGCGACTCAGATGACATACCGCGCATGATTGAGCACTTCTACGAACAGAGCGAGCAATATCCCCTTCGACTCCGCCTTTCTGATTCAAGCGATACGGCCGTGGGGCTTGTCGCCCTTCCGGAATACGATGACGAGTGGATCCGGTCAGTCGACTTTGATCAGCTTTTGGTGGCGACTGACGTGGAAAAGAGTCCGATGAGAACCTGCCACTTCGCCTTTTCGTGCGATTGCTCGCCTGAGAAGCTCATCCCATTTTTCCAAACTATGTCAAAAGATGCCCTTGCGGAACTATACGGTAGTGATGAGGAGCTCAGAATCACGTGCCCTCGATGCGGAAAGCAGTTTTCGATTCATAGAGACCAGGTTGGAGTTGAAAATTAGGCGCTGGTGCCAATAAGGGCTGCCGTTTTCGAGAAAATCCTTGGGCGAGATATCCTAGAGATTCGGAACTACCGCAAGCAACGAACGCTTATGTAACTTCACGCAGGGGCCTCGTTACCAGGCATCAAGCTCATCTGCGATCTCGATAAACGGCCGCGGATCGCGAGGCTTATTGTTAAAAAGAACCTCATAATGCAAGTGTGGCCCAGTAGACCGTCCCGTATTTCCTGAGAGGGCGATCAAATCGCCTCGGACCACTTTCTGCCCAGCCTTTACCAGAGATTTGTTTAAGTGCGCATATCGCGTGACGAGTCCCGGGGCGTGTCTTACATCAATCACAGTTCCGTACGTGCGGTTGAAGGCCACTCGCTCTACCACACCACCACCAGTAGCAACCACTCGATTGCCACGACGAAGCGAGAGATCGATCCCTTCGTGGAATGTCGCCCTTCGGGAGAACGGCGAGCGACGGTAGCCAAACTCAGATGATATCTCTCCATCTGCGGGAGAGCCAAGCGGAAGGAGCCGAATCACATACAGAGAATACTCGACTCGCTGGCGCAGTCTTCGCTGTTGCACTGAAAGCTCATGCTCTGGCGCAGCGGGAGCGGCGCCTGCATCAGACGAAGCGATCATCGCCACATCTTCCTTGGAGACGCCAAAGGTGCACAGCACATCTCCACAGTCTGACTCAGAGCCTCCAATATTTGTTCTTGAGGTACGTTTCTTCGATGAGGTTTTTTTGGCGAGTGCTGGGTCCTCGAGGATCGCCGCAAGCTGTCCCGCATTCGAGCGCGACTCTTCGCCCCGTCGCCCGAGTGCTAAAATCTCACCATTCGAGTCTCGTCCACGCTTGAAGAATCCAAGGGAGGTGGCGCCCTCAACCGCGTCCTCTAGCTTGGTAAGTTTGGCGGAAATCTCATCCTCAAATGCGTTGCCGGAGGCAGCGACCACTGACGGGTCGCCACGAACCGGGGCTCCCGGCTCCTTCAAGAGCCGCACAGCGTCCAAATACAGGGAATAGGGTTCGTCCCCTCCCCGCTCCGTAAGCATTCCCAGCACAGTCGAGGCGATAGGCAGAACGACTATCAGGGTTATCACCCCAAGCGCGACTAGGCGAACGACGCGCCGTGTCACTGGTGCCGCTACCGGCGCTGGGATGTTCTGAGTCTCGGTCATTATAATCTCGTCTCTCGTCATCTCGGGCCAAACCTGGGCCGAGCGCATCGACAGAGGCTACGAAAGCGGGCCTGGAAGGTCAAATCAGCACCCGAAAAACAGCCTAAACGACTCAAATAAGGTCTATTTTAGCGTGATTCGATCAGCTCTCGGGCCGAGGCTCGCGAGGCTTCAGTAATCGTAAATCCAGCCAGCATTCTGGCTATCTCGTCTACCTTCTCGCCCTCGGTCAGGGCTCTAACCACCGTCACGGCCCGGTCGCCTATCTCCTTTTGCACCAGAAAGTGCTTATCGGACAACGAGGCCACCTGCGGAAGGTGGGTGATACAGATGACCTGCGATTGAGACGCAATATCTTTGAGCATTCGTCCTACCGAACGAGCTACTCCTCCCGAGATGCCGGTGTCGACTTCGTCGAAGATGAGAACATTAACCCCCGACTGTTCGCGAAGAACTTTTTTGAGTACGAGCATCACCCGAGAAAGCTCACCTCCCGAGGCAATCTGGGAAAGTGCCCCATGGGACTCGCCCTTATTGCTCGACATCAAGAAATCAATGCGGTCTAGACCTCGGGCTGTTGGTTCACACTCTCCGAATCGCACCTCAAGTCGCGCGTCAGCCATGTTGAGTTCAGCCAGCGCTTCTGTGACAGAAGCGGTCAGTGCCTTTGCGGCTTTTAGGCGAGTCTTGCGCAGCTCAAGTGCCTGCGCTTTGAAATGGCTCAGTTTTGCCGCAACATCTTTCTCAAGAGCCTGCGCACCTGGACCTCCACCGAGTCGGGATAGCTCCTCTCTCGCGCGCTCTCTGCGCTCACACAGACCCGCGTCGTCGGTTCGATACTTCCGTTCGAGTCGTGCAATCTCCGACAGCTCCTCTCGCAAATCCTCGAGCGACGAGGTATCAGCGTCAATCGTATGAACATACCGATCAATTGCGATCTCACTACGAGTCAACGAGTCTCGTGCGAGCTCAAACTCATTGATGATAGTGGTCGTGGCCGCGTCGTAGCGACGCAGCTCGGCAAGCACTGCCGACACTTCTCGCAGTTTGACACCGAGTCCATCTTCTCCGGTAAGTAGATCAAGCGCCCGCTGGCCGGCTTGATTCAATCGCTCGAAATTACCGATACGCTTGATTTCACTCTCTAGCTCTCCCCGTCTCCCGGCTTTTAGGTGCGGCAGTGCCTCAAGCTCCCCGAGCGTATACTGCAATTCTTCACGTCGTTGTGCCCCACTCGCTTCCGAAGCCTGGAGGGAGAGGAGCTCACATTTAGCAGTATGCCATCGGTCATAAGCCTCTCGGACCTCCTCGCCCACGCGAGTGTTATCTGCATATCCATCTAACAATTCGAGGTGATACTTTGCGTCCAGTAATTTTGTTTGATGATGCTGCGAGCAGATGTTCACTAACTTGCGAACTATCTCCTCCAAGAGCGAGACGGTCCCTAACCGTCCATTAATAAGAACTTTACCCCTGCCCTCACGTGGTTGAGTGCGAGACACGACTAGCTCATCTCCCTCACCGACAATCTCCGGTAGCTCTCCTCGTATCGTCTCTGGAATCTCGCTAAGGTCGAAGAGAGCCTGCACCTCCATGTGGTCCGCACCACTGCGGATCAACGCCGTAGAACCCTTACCACCGAGAATGAACTCCAGTGCATTCAGAATTATGGACTTACCTGCCCCGGTTTCTCCACTGATGACGTTAAAATGAGGATGAAACGTCAGAGACTGCCGCTCGATAATGGCGAAGTTGCTGATCGTTAATTCGGATAGCATGGTACCCACTCGAAAAGATACGCGTCACGTGTACTGGGATTCTGCTACAGCCTCACCCACACCCGCAAGGACTTTACAACACTGTTGCAAAAACCAAGCAACTTGCGACGGGACGCTACCAATTAGTCGGGTCGATTTGGGACTCCCCAGTTCAGCTTGGTTCGGAGGATGTCAAAGTAGCTCTTGTCCTCTGAGATAACGAATCGAACGGTCTGTTTTGCCTGGCTGACTCGAACGATATCACCGACCCGGAGTCGCTCTGAAATCTGCCCATCAGCGGTAACGAGCACCTCCGATGCCCCGTGAGGGATCTCGACCTCTATCTTCGCCGAACCGGGGAGAATAAGTGGCCTATTGGTGAGGGAATGAGGACAAATCGGTGTAACAAGAATCACACTCAGCGACGGATGCGCTATTGAACCTCCGGCAGCAAGAGAGTATGCCGTAGAACCAGTTGGCGTCGCAAAGATGATCCCGTCCGCTCGGATACGCGCGACATCATGTCCATTCACTGAGAGATCCAGCTCTGGCAAAGGAGATTTTGCGCTCTTCTGAACCACCACATCGTTGACTGCCTGCGACTCGAAGCAAATCGCCCCGTCCCGCTCTACCTGTACATACATCAAAACTCGTTCAGCGCAGCTCACATTTCCCTTCAAAGCATCTTCGAGAACTGAGAACACTTCATCCGGCCTAATTTCAGTCAGAAATCCGAGGTTTCCGAAATTAACCCCGATAAAAACGGGGCAGCTTCCCTTAACGTGGCGCGCGACACCAATA
>OMII01000167.1 GCA_900299055.1 Pseudomonadota bacterium
CGAGTGCCACTGCCTTCTGATTTCCTGGGCGAGTTACCAATCCGATCCGCTGACTCATTGCTCTGCTTTCACCTGTTGAGGTTTTACTTCTGCTTGATTGATCCGTTCCAGCAACGCTCGCATCTTTTCGTCACCGACTTCACGCGAGCGGTACTCATGGCCGGCCATCGCGGCGACAACTTTTCCTGGCCCCGAGACAGCTGAATCATACGTTCTCGACCACGTTTTTCCAGACTCTTCTGGAAGTAACGACGCTACCGTAACCGGTTCGTAGCCGCTCAGCGAGAGCACCGCGTTGCCAAGAAGATACAGCGCATAAGGCGGAAACACCACCACCGTCCCCACCTGCACTGCGGCATCTCCCAAGCCGGGCCCGTACGCGAAATTACCACCAATCTCCGAGAGCGCTTCCTTGGCTTGCTCAGAAGACATCGGCTTGCCTACAACTGAAAGGGTCGACGGCTCAGACTCAGGCCGCTCTTTTACTACTCCGCAGCCCTGAAGCAGCCCCACTGTCAGAAGGATACACACACACGATAGCAGATTCGCTATCATATAATGTCGCTCGGTGCATGAATCGGAATCAGTCGTAGAGGGCATATGAGGAATGGGGCGAAGTCTTCTCTATGCTGCCCTACTCGCTGAAAGCTAAAAAGGGGCAATATACAGCTGGAACATTTCTAACGATGTTCCGTGGGTCAAGTTAGCGAATTCGCGCGCCTTGGCGCCGCCAGTAGCACCAGCCCAAAGAGGCACAATGCTCCACCGATCACTTGGGCTTCGCTATACCCCCACAACACGGGTGGATTGATTCGTAGAAACTCAACCAGCACCCTCTCGATGGAGATAAGTACTAAGTACAAGCCGAAGCGTTGAAATCTCTTGGCGAGTATCGTCTGGCTGCGCTCGGCATACGAAAGCATGAGGACGATCGCGAGGGCCAATCCTGATTCAAAGAGCGGAGTCGGATACACCCGCTCGCCTGCCAGTGTCGGCACTACACCGGTGCTGTACGACATCCCCCAGAATCCAAATGTTGCTGACCCGTAATCGCCATCGCCTGAGAGCTGGCAACCCAATCTACCAACCGCGTAACCTAAAGCCAGACACGGACCGAGCGCATCACAAAATCGCCCCATATCAGTGCCATCTCGCCTGGCAAGTACATAGACAACCAAGGCTGCGATTATGAAACCACCATAAAAGGTAAATCCCGCAGAAGCGAACAGCGCTCCTGAGAGATCATGTCTAAGAAGAGTCCAATTTTCTCCGATATACCAGAGACGCGCCCCCAAGAGTCCCGACAAACCAGCCGCGGTCACATAACGCTCGGCTAACCGAGGATCGATTCCGTATCGCTGCAAGCTCTTGGCAAGGCGCGCTGCGCCAGCAAATAACGCAAGCGCAACCATCAAACCAAAACTTCGGATGGGCAAGGGGCCTAATTCAAGAATGGTCGGAATCATACGGTTTACTGTAGGAGACCCGAGAAGAGTTGCACAGTCTGGTTCTGCGCCCAGGCGCGCGGCCCGATGATTTTTGTCACTGGCGAGCCATCATCTGGATCAGCCACCACAAGAACCTGTCGCTTTGAGTCGAGGACGTATGACTCTGGCAACCCCTTTACCTCATAGCGGCGCTTACTCTGAGAAGTGTTGTCGATGATGATCGGATAGGTGATGCCGTACTGGGCTACTGCAGACTGTATCTTGTCGGGGTCGTCATCTACCGCGACACCAACGACTGCAAAACCTTTATCCTCTAAGCGTTTGTGAAGAGCCTGAAGCTCCGGGAGTTCCGCCATACACGGCGCACACCATGTGGCCCAAAAATTAATGAGCACAACCTTCGCTGGAATCGACGCCAGAGATAAGGTCGTCCCTTGCGGACTTACCCCACTGATATCAGGGGCGACATCCCCTGGATTGATACCTCTCCTGCCGTCAGAGCAGGCGCAAATAAAAATTGCCAGAACCGCCACTAGGAGGAGGTCTGGCAATCTCTGCTTCCGAAGTATCACGGTGACGAGGACTACGAAGCCGCAGGCGTTGTAGCCGTCTTTGTCCCGTACTTCTTCTTAAATCGATCTACACGGCCCTCGGTATCGAGGAGCTTCTGCTTGCCGGTATAGAATGGATGACACTGCGAACAAACTCCGACACGGATCTCTGGAATCGTCGCTCCGGTCTTAAAGGTCTCGCCGCAACCACCGCAATACACGGTAGCTTCGTAGTATGTGGGATGAATATTCTCTTTCATAGCCGCGGAACGGTACTTCACCCTCCCCATAAATGTCAACATTCCGGGGGGCTTTAACGCTTCAAGGATCGTGGGTTTTTAAGCCTCGGCGGCTGGGCGCTTGCCTTGTCGATACGCGCAATTAGGCAGCTTTGACCCCGATCTGCCAACGTTTATAGAAGCTATCAAGGGCACCTGGGTAGGCCTGCTCAACCTGGTCGATAACGAGCCCCAGTACACACTGCTGCTCTTCGAGGAGTGTTGCTGGGTTTGGCAGCTGCGCCACAATAGCCATGGCGATCTCACGCTCATGGATGAGAAACCGCGCCGATTCGGAAAACTTTCCGGCGATCTGTATCACGTTAAACACCACGTTGTGTTCGATAGCAGCCTGAAAAGATGTTGCAAGCTCACGGATGATGCGATGAATGACAGGCGGCGAAATATCGCCCGGGTAATTGGTTAGACCAAAACACCACCCGTCGATCTCTATTTCGAACACTTCGTCGTATCTGTTCTTGACGGGAAACATAATGAATATGAACTGTTTTAGCCTAGCTTACGCAGCACCTCTTCGGGATCGAACTCAAGAGTCTCTATCCCGTAAAAAGGACTGACCACTGATCGGGGTAGCTCAGGCATTTGCTTCAGCTCTCCTTCCTCCTCGACCTGAGATTTTACTCGCTCTATGACCACGTAGGCGATGTAACCCGCTGCCATAGTTCGGATATCCTCAAATATCTTCGTAACTGCCTCCGGCGACAGAGAGTCGGGCAGTCGCGACAATAATTCGAGTTTCTCGTACTTCGCAGCTTCGGTTTTTATAAGAAAAACCCTGATATCATCGAGCTCGTCCGGCTCAAGACCGAGGCGCTTCAGGTTCTTCCGCAGGAGCTGCGACAAGACCCACGTCCAGGAAACCTGGGCGGGCTCAAGCCGCGGGGAAGTCGTAGTGTCTACGCCAACCAGAGATGGCCCCCTCGGCACAGGAATTTCAGCTACTCCAGGGCCTGCTCGCATCGTCGACGAGCCCATCGATATAACTTGTGACTGAGCCAGCTCCTGCCCTGTCGACTGAGCACCTAAGCCAATAGCGGCGCCCTGTTCAAAAGACTCGGTTTCTTTACTCAGCCGATCTTGGTTAGCGGCTGTCAGCTCTCGACGCTTGGCCGGATCTACAGAATCGCCCAATTTTTCGTATAATTCTGCAAAGCGCTCCTCGAGCACCTCTCCAATTCGAGATTTCGGCGGGGCTATCACCCGCAGCGCCATCATGCGCTGCTGAATTACCTGTTGGTCGAGCCGTTCATGCTCGGCTGTCTCGCCATGCTGAACGTTTTGTACACCTGGATTAGCCATGAATAGTTGCCTCGTACCTACATCGACGAGAACGAGCTCGCCGCATCACAAGAAGTGTTATGAATGATCTATTTCGATCTGTGGCATAACGATTTCAACTTTTAGGACTTAAAATGCCAGGGTAACTAGCTGAAACGACGCATTGGGGTCTTGGCCACACCGCAGAGCCGTTAGGGAGACACCCCTGCCCCGACCGACGAACTCTTTGCGGCGGCTAAGTTAGGATAGGAAAATAAGGGTTGTTAGGGAGACATCCCTGACCCGCCAGACGAAGTCTTTGCGACGCCCAAGTTCGGATAGGAAAATAAGGGTTGCTAGGGAGAGATCCCTGAGCCGTCATACGAAGTCTTTGCGGCGGCTA
>OMII01000168.1 GCA_900299055.1 Pseudomonadota bacterium
CTGCCAATACTTTCAAACTTCGCATAACTTTTCCTTTCCTCCAGTAATGCATCGTACACAAAATTTTCTGTCTGGATTTTCATCCTTCCAAACTCTGAAGAGCACAAAACATCTCTCTCCAGAGCCCGACAGTAAAACCCCCGCTGGGCTCGTACCGAAAGGCACGACTCACCAAGTCCTGGTAAGCCCTGCCTCCCGAAACGCACCCTTAGGAGCCGATTCCCATGCCTTCGATCACTTCAACGGTGATATCAACAGCGGACAGAACGCCAAGCGTTACACCCGCTGGCATTACACCAACCAGGGTTGAACCAACCAAGGTTGCATGAACCACTGTCTACCCTTACACGTTAAACGGTAGACACTTGATACTCGACAACTACCATTATTGCAACAGGTTAACTTTCATTTCCTGCTCGTTCCAATGACATTCGTCAATGCCAATCGAGGCTGGGACCTGTCGTGCGGGTTTTACTTAGAAAGCGGCCCCCAGGCTGGCTCTGAATCCCCACCTCGGCTCGAGGTAAGACGTTTCATGCTCGTTCCGTCGGTCTTCATCAAAGCAACGCTAAATCCGCCCCCAAAGGCCGTAGTTGCAAAGGTCAAATAGCGCCCATCGGGCGAGAACTCAGGATCTTCATTGCTGCCTGAGCTTGTAAGCTGAACAGTGTTTGATCCGTCTGGGTTCGCCACAAATATATTAAACGAACCATCCGCACGACACACGTACGCTATTTTATCCCCTGTCGGAGACCATGCCGGCGACGTGCAGTAGTTAGATGCCCCAAAGCTGACCCGAGTTGGGTTTGAGCCATCGCTTCCCATGACGTAGATCTGAGGTCCTCCACCCCTATTGGAGCAGAAGACTATTTTGGAACCATCTGGTGAAGGAACCGGTGAAACATCAATCGCGCGATTTGGAGGAGTTAATTTGCGAACTCCACTACCATCAACATTCATCACGACGATATCACTCTCGCTACCCTCGGTGCGTGAAAACACGATCCGGTCATCTGCGATAAAATGAGCTCCAATCTCAAGCTCTACCGTACTTGTTACCTGCCGTACGCTGCGAGACTCCACGTCGATCATAAATAGGTCCGGCACACGATTTCTGTACGACGTATAGACCAGTTTCGTCCCAGCTGGGTTCCACGCAGAAGAGAGCGAAAGCCCTCGGTCGTTTGTCAATTGCCGGATGTTTGTGCCATCCATATCCATGACGAATAGCTCCTTAAACCGGCCCACTCGAGAGGAGAAGGATATCTGCGTACCAAAAACGCCCGGGATCCCCGTGTAAAAACGCATAACTTCATTGGCAAACCGATGCGCTATCATCTTTGCCTGCGCAAAATCTGCCGTGTATTCCTTGGCGATAACCACGCTCTGCTTTTGTACATCTAGGAGGTAGAGACGCGCTGTGATCTGTCCTCGCTCTATCGAAACCTCTCCTTTGATAAGTCCCTCTGTGCCGATCGCCGTCCAGTCCGAAAATGTCGTCGCCTCTGGACCACCACACTTGCCGGCAGATTCGATGTATCCCTTCGGATCTAGAATCTCAAAGAATCCCGATAGGTCGAGGTCTTTTTGCATCGTGGTAGGAATCGTCTCCTCGGGTCCATTCTCCGTAGTCTTGAGACAGAGCTTTGGAATACCAAGCGGTATCAGACGACCGGCGCCTCGTACATAAAGATCCGTCTGAGCGACTGCGTTCGTCACTACTCCGACGCACGTTGCCAACAACACCAGGCAAAAAATAAGAACTCGCCGCACCATGAAACCCTCAAGCTTGTTGTTTATAAAGAGCGCCTTTATTGACCGTCCAATACTGACGCTATTGATCCTAAAAAATGCCCTAGGAGTTCTCCCAGCGCAACCTATCAAGACACATCAGTGCATCAATTACTCGCGGGGATCGAAGGTAATTCGGACACTCTTAAAATACTGCTCATACACCGAGCGGGGAGGAGCTGGGAGCGGGCTTGCTTTCATAGCCGCTCGCATTACCGACTCGTCATAGGCGCTATCACCGGATGTTTTTACGAGTCGCACATTCTTAATTACGCCGTCCGGCTCAATCTCAAACGCGATTACCGTTATCAGGGTCGAGTTCGTATCGTACCACCTCCAGGCCTCTTTTATTCGCTGGCGAACGATCTTCTCATAGACAAAGAACTCAGGCGGTCGAACGACACCTCCACCCATCGCATTGCCGCCTAGTTTGGCCGCGCCGAAACCCTTTCCACCGCCATCAGATGACTCACCGAGATACCGCTGTAATGCCGCCTGCAGTCGTTTGTCTGTGTCCTCGCCATCACTCTTCTTTGTATTCTTGGCGTCGTTCTTTGCATCGACTTTTTTAGCTGGACTGGGTGTCGCCTTTGCAGGCGCAACTTTAGGCGGTGTCGGAACCGGCGAAGGCTTCTTGTCTGCAACGCTTACCTCAGCGTCCTCGACCGGCACCTCCTTCTTGGGATTCTTTTCCGGTACCGGTTCGGTCTCCTTCTTGGCCTCGGCAGCCACGTTTTTCATCGGGGCCATCTGACTCGGCTTATTGTCCTTAGCAACTTGTGCCATCCCACCGAGATTCTTACCCCCCTCAATCGAGATGGAGTACACAACCGGCTCAGGCATATCGCCAAAATCTGGGAACACCTTCACAAATATGATGTAGGCAAGAATCAGATGTGCGGCAACCGAAAGCGAAAACCCCGCCCGCCAATATTCATCTCCAGGCTGTCTTCTCAGCAATCCCACGTGCAAGGCCAGCCCCTCTACCCTTTACCCTCAGGCGATGCCGATACCAACCCAATCTGCGTGATTCCTCCGGCGTGTAGCGCTGCCATCACTTCCATGATCCGCCCATACCCGAGCGACGAATCACCCTTAATATAAATCTTCCGCTCGTTCTCTGGCTTGTTAGCGAAGATGGCCTTCACCTTTTCGGCAAGTTCGGGGAGCTCAACCTTGTTCCCTGCACCCAAAAAGACACTTCCGGCCTTATCTAACGATATGACGATTTGCTCGCTGGACCCCCTCAAGGGAGCTGTAGTGGCCTTTGGGAGATCAACCTCTACGCCTTGTTGCATCATGGGCGCTGTGACCATGAATATCACCAACAGAACGAGCATCACATCCACCAGCGGCGTCACGTTTATCGCCGCGATCGGACCGTCGTTATCCATCCCTACATTGCCTGCCATGGGTTGCTCCCTGCGTCGTGGTTTTACTTAACGAAGTACCGCCGTGCGATGTTGATAAACTCCTCAGAGAAGCTATCCATCGACTGTCGAAACTTACGAACAGTTGCGGTGAAGTAGTTAAAGGCAACTGCCGCGGGAATCGCCGCCGCAAGACCTACCGCAGTAGCCACAAGAGCCTCTGAGATACCCGGCGCTACCGCTTGGATTGTTGAACTCTTCGCCTGACTGAGGCCGTGAAAGGCGTTCATAATACCCCACACCGTGCCGAACAGGCCGATAAACGGCGCCGCACTAGCCACACTCGCCAAAAAGGTTATTCCCTTCTCAAGACGATGAGTCTCCTCAAGCTCAGCGCGCCGAAGAGCCCGCTCGACCGTCCCCAGCTCACTGGCAACATCAAGAGTAACTCCAGACTGCTTGCCCTCCTGCACCGTGTGCAGAAGCTCCTGGTAGCCCGACTTGAAAACTGAAACGAGAGGGCTCGCCATGAGTCGCCGAGACGACTCGTCGATTCTTGAGAAATTGCGAGTCTCCCAAAAGACCTGGGCGAACTCATTTGAGTTCGCCTGCGCACGACGGAACTGAATCGCCTTGGCGATCGTTATGGCCCAGCTCCACACTGAAAGCAGGATTAGCATAATCAGAACCGATTGGACCACGAACCCCGAACCAAAAACCATGCTAAGCACGTTCGGAGACTCTACTGCTACTGTTGTCGCTGCGACTGGATCCACCTGCATACCTCCTTCGATGAGCGATTTTGAAGGACTTCCTTCGAATAACCGCCTTCGGCAATCTGTAAATTACCAAGGGAATATGCCACATAGCTCTCTTCGGCACCAGACGTAGAGGCCACCACTAGCCACATTTAAAAGCCATACACCCACGGCGCGAGTCTAGCCCCAAGACCCCCGAGGAGTTTCTTTTTGGCGCTGCCAGGGGTATAAGCACCCCAACCTAAATATGGAGTTTTTATGACCGTAGGAATTGGAATAAACGGATTCGGGCGTATCGGACGAAACATTCTTCGCCAACTTTTCACCAACAAACAGACATCGACTTTTAAAGTGGTCGCGATCAACGATCTGACAGACCCAAAGACCCTCGCTCACCTACTCAAATACGACTCAGTTCACGGCCGTTTCCCCGGAACAGTAGAGGCAGGCGAAGGCTTCATCACTGTTAATGGGCACCAGATCAAGGTTCTGGCCGAGCGCGACCCGGCCAAGCTCCCCTGGGCAGCGCTAGAGGTTGGCGTAGTACTTGAGTGTACAGGTATCTTTACTACCAAAGAGAAGGCTCAGCTCCACCTTCAAGGTGGTGCCAAGAAAGTCATCATATCAGCCCCCGCGACAGATCCGGACCTTACGTTGGCATTCGGCGTTAACCACGTGGCGTACAAAGCTGCAGAGCACAACATCATCAGCAACGCTTCGTGCACGACGAATTGTTTAGCCCCGGTAGCTAAGGTGCTCCACGAGAATTTCGGTATCGTCAAAGGAACGATGACAACCGTTCACTCATACACAAACGACCAGCAGATCTTAGACCTACCACACAAGGATCTGCGCCGTGCTCGCGCTGCCGGTATGTCCATGATTCCAACAACGACGGGTGCCGCTAAGGCCGTAGGACTCGTTATTCCTGAACTCAAGGGCAAGGTTGACGGCTTCGCGATTCGCGTACCAACTCCGGATGTATCAGTGGTCGATTTCGTCGCTGAGCTCTCTCAGGATGTCACGGTTGAGGAACTCATTCGGGCGTTGAAGAGTGCGAGCGAAAACGCCCTTA
>OMII01000169.1 GCA_900299055.1 Pseudomonadota bacterium
AAGTAAAGAAGCCCCTCGTCATTCACTCCCGCAACGCAGGAAGCGACTGCCTTAAAGCTTTACAAACCAATCGAGCACAGGATGTGGGTGGTGTCTTTCACTGCTTTGCTGAGGACGCGCTCTTTGCCGAGAAACTTGCTGAAATCGGGTTTTACGTCTCTTTTCCCGGACAGATCACGTTTAAAAAAGCGGACGAGATCCGGCGCATCTGTCGAGATATTCCTCTCGAGCAGATCCTTGTCGAAACTGACGCGCCGTTTCTGGCTCCTGAGCCGAACCGAGGGAAGAGATGCGAGCCCGCTTTTGTTGTGGACACAGCCCGCAAGCTCGCAGAAATTAAAGGGGTATCATTAGAAGATGTCGCGGCTGCTACCACACGGAACGCGCTGCGGCTCTTTTCCCTTATGAGGTAGATCTCAATGAGCTATCAGTGCGTCAAAATACACTCCTCCGATTACCTGCTCACGGTTACTATCAGTCGCCCAGATGCGCGGAACGCTTTAAATAACCAGACCATCCGTGAGCTGATTACTGTTTTTTCATCAGTTACCGACAACGAGTCGACTCGATGCGTACTTCTTACCGGTGCTGGAAGTGAAGCATTCTGCGCAGGAGCAGATCTCACAGAACTAGAGAGCCAGACCAGCCCAGCCGCCCGCAGAGATTTTTTTCGCTCTGTTGCAAATTTAATCCAGAGTATCGTCTCGTGCCCTGTGCCAGTTGTGGCAGCAGTGCGAGGGGTCGCGCTTGCTGGAGGATGCGGCCTGGTTGCGGCGTGCGATATCGCTGTGGCCTCAGATGACGCGGTGTTTGGCCTTCCTGAAGTTGGTATCGGGCTGGCGCCAATGGTTGTTCTCGCACCGCTCCAGCAAAAAGTTTCCCCGGCCCTACTCTCTGTAATGTCACTCCGTGGTGAGCGCATCAACGCCCAAAGAGCACTTGAGGGCGGCCTCGTAGCGCAGGTCGTAGAAAATTCACAATTGGATAACGTCGCGACAAACCTCTGCCGTGGTATTATCGCACAGGGACCCCAAGCGGTTCGCGCAACTAAAAAAGCTATCAGAGATGTGCGGGGCGCGGACCTCGAGGAGCAGATGCTGGAGCTTGCAGACAGGAGCGCGCTTGTCAGTATCAGTGCCGAGGCGGTTGAGGGGATATCGTCATTCCGACAGAAACGCTCACCCTCATGGAGAGAAAAGTAAGGAGCTACCTATGCAGTTTGGAAGATTCACAATCACTCCCGTTATGTTTGGGTCGTTCCGTCTTGACGGGGGTTGTATGTTCGGCTCGGTACCGAAAAATCTCTGGTCAAAAAGCATCACTGCCGATGAAAGCAACCGCATCCCACTTGTATGCCGCTCCCTTCTTATAAAAGATACCTCGCGAGTAATACTCCTCGACGTGGGCATAGGCGATAAATGGAACGAGAAATTACGTGAGATTTATGCTATCGAGCTTGAACCTGCGGCATCTCTGGGATTCGATTCAAGCGAGATCACAGACGTGATTCTGACACACCTTCACTTCGACCATGCAGGTGGAATTTCATACCACGACGCAAGCGGAGCGCTCCGCTTGCGATATCCAAACGCAACGATTCACCTACAGATGGCGAACTGCGAGCACGCTCAACATCCAACACCAAAGGATCGCGCTAGCTATATGCCCGAGAATGTCGAGCCGCTCAAAGAGGCGAAACTTCAGCTATATGATGGCAGCGTCGAGATTTTACCAGACATCATAGTTCACAGAGTTGATGGGCATACCCCTGGACAGCAATGGATTGAAATAGTCGGCGGCGACGAACGTATCTTTTTTCCAACAGATCTCATTCCTACAAGCCACCATGTCCCGCTCGCCTACCATATGGGGTACGACGTCTGCGCGGACACTCTCCTGCGGGAAAAGCTCACCTTTCTCGAACGAGCGACAAAGCCTGGGGTCCGGGTATGCTTTCAACACGATCGAGACGTGGCTTGGGCGACTATTGACCTGACGCCGAAAGGGCAATTCGTGGCGAAAGCAGTCTAGTCACCGACGCTAGCACAGCTGGCGTCGGTGCTAATACGATAGCACAACCATAAGGGACAAAATCATCATACACAACGCTGGCACAGCCTTACGGACGGGATCAGAAACTTTAGCGTGCATCGCAACCGCCACAAACATAAGAAACGCCATGCACGATGCTGCCCAAACAGCCAGAGCTGGCATCCAGATTCCAACCACGAGGAGAATGGCCAGAAACAATTTTACTGCTCCAACCAACTTTCTGGTGGTATCTGATAAACCATACACCCGAAACTCCTCAGGCATCGTCTGGGCGTTTCCACCCCGAAAGGCGGTAGGTTTGTCAAAGCGCACGACCCACACATTGAATATCCCAAATGCGATCAGAAGCTGAAGCAATGCGGCGGCATTCATATGGCGAGCCTTCTACGAAAGTGGAGCACGATTTATTCGAAGCTCAGTGTCAGGGTCCATTCCACCTCCGGGCTCAGAATCTTTTCGAAACACACTGCGCGCCAGGGCAATCATTCCTCCGACATCCGAAAGGTTCGCGGGAAGCACTACCGTACTGCTCTTCTGCGCTATCTTGCCGAATTGAGGCATATACTGCTCGGCGATGCGTAGCTCCATGGCGAGCTTACCTCCCTCACCTTGCAGGGACATTCCTACCAACCTCAACCCCTCAGCGGTCGCTCGAGCCACCTCTAGAATAGCCTCAGCCTCTCCCTTAGCAGTATTGACCTGCGCCATCATACTGGCCTCAGACTCTTTAATTTGCCTCTGTTTCTCACCTTCTGCGTTGTTGATCGCAGCATCTCTCTGCCCTTCAGAAGCCAGAATCGCCGCGCGCTTCTCACGCTCAGCTTTCATCTGCTTTTCCACGGCTGAAATAATCTCCCGTGGCGGAGTTATGTTTTTAATCTCGTAGCGTAGTACTTTCACTCCCCAGGCTTCGGCTGCCTTATCAACCTCAGCCACCACGTTAGCGTTGATATGAGCGCGCGCCTCAAATGTCTTGTCGAGCTCTATTTTCCCTATCTCACTTCGAAGGGTAGTTTGAGCAAGCTGCACAATTCCGAATAGATAATCATCGATACCATACGAGGCCGCCTGCGCATCTATCACACGAACATAGACGATTCCGTCCACAGCGACTTGCACGTTGTCACTCGTAATACAAATCTGCTCAGGAATATCGATAACCTGCTCTTTAATTGAATGCCGATAGCGCACCGCGTCGATATAAGGGATCAAAACGTGGAATCCAGCATCGAGTGTTGAATTATATTGCCCCAAACGCTCAATCACATAGCGCATTTGCTGAGGGACAATGACAGCCCCTTTGTACACAGTGAGACACACTACGAAAACAATTACAAAGAGAACCATCGGTACCATTATCCCATCTCCTTCCTTAAATTACCGAAACTGCCCGCACGTGAAGAGTCACTCCCTCTGCGGCCACCACCTCAGCTTCAACACCAGCAGAGAGCGCAACGTCTCCGACATTCTGCAACCGCCACGGAGATCCATACAACTCACCTGAGCCGTGCGCCGCTGGAGCGATATCCCCACTAACTACCACTCGACGGCCTACAAGTTGGCCAGGCACATTCCTTGGGCGCAACGTAACAGCCCGCAACCGCCTCCCGAGCCCAAGCCATAATACAACCGCTACTGCCGAAAAGATTCCCGTCTGGACTACAAGTGATTCAGCGATACCGACAAGGGCCAACCCTCCAACAACAAGACCAGAGATTCCAAGCAGGAGCATGAAAAACCCGCCAGGCGCAAGCAACTCAAGCGCCATCATCACTAAGCCAATAACAAGCCAAATCCATGCTGCCATACGAGCTGTCCACCTGTGTGATTGAGAGATGCACAAATCCTAGTCGGAAGCCGTGGTGGGCGCAAAGGGGGATTTGCTTCGCAGAAACCCTTCTCGGAGTCTGCACTATCGCTCTTTTTAGGTGTCGAGCAGGCTCCTAACAGGCTATCCGACTCTTCAGATGGTCTCGGCTCCTATGGCACTAGAGTTCGCGTAGCCCGACTTGGCTTCGTCAAGCCGAGAACTACTTTTGGTTTCTTGAGTGATATCTCTACCCGATAAGAAACAGATACAAATGCCCCCGAGCGCAGCCTCCCAATGGTTACTCGATCGCGTCGGGTACGATACTTGCGAAGAATCGACGCTCCACGCGCAGACACTGTATCAAGTCTCAGCGCCATTGCTGTTGCAGAGCCACTAGGCGACTCAGTGACCACAGTGACGA
>OMII01000170.1 GCA_900299055.1 Pseudomonadota bacterium
CCCCAACTAATACGCCGACTGAGACTCCAACCAATACCGATACTCCCACTCTTACGCCAACGTCGACCGCAACGAATACTCCTACGAACACTCCGACGCTCACCCCAACACACACACCGACGAGCACGCCAACTAACACGAGTACGCCAACAACAACTCCTACCCAAACACCAACACGCACACCTACTGATACACCTACCGCGACACCGACCTTTACGCACACCAACACGCCAACTGTCACTCCAACGGTGACTCCTGTTAACACACCAACAAATACGCCGACGTCAACTCCGACATCGACGTTCACTCACACACCTACAGTGACCCCGACTCGAACGCCAACAAGCACACCAACCGACACGCCTACAGCGGTTTATCTCTCTATTCGAGTATCAATCTACGACACTCCTGTTGAGGGAATGCCGATTGCAGTCGACAGTGAATCGATGACACCGGTAGAAACACCGATCAAGACTGACCAGTACGGTCGGGTAGAACGCCTCATTCGAAGCTCCGACACGGTGACTATTAGCTCGCTCTATCCAGCGATATCCTTCACACCTGTTTCCGGGCAGGCTATGGAACTTTTCCTCGCTGGAGATGTGTCGATTAACGCTCAGCGACTGGTTGAGCAGAGTGGAACCTGCAGGCAGCTTAACGACCAGGCCCAAGAAGAGATTGTCTACCGGTTCTTCAATATTACCGATTCTCCAGTTGCGGTTGAGACCGATGAGAAACTTAATTACCTCACCTATCCAGACGGAACACCACTCGCTATCCAGGCTCCACAATCATTCGAGAGCGGAGAGGCGCAATTTACGATACCGATCACTGAATTCAAGAACCCAGAAAATCCGAATGGTGTAATTGGCGGAACCTTGAAGTTCTTGGCAAGCGAGTACTCGTTCTCCTTCCGTGATACACTGGATCCAAATCCAGTGCCGGTTTGTGAAGGGGCAATTGTGAGTCCATGCTCGCCGACAAGTGATGCCGCTCTTCAAGCAGTCATTGATCGAGCAAGCTCCGAAGTCATGTCTCTCTTCATATACTCCGCAAAACTCAAGAAGAAGATGGGATCAGCTAGTGCACGACTTCCGTACATTCGCACTGGAGCCACCGCGCTACGAAACATAAGAGGACTAATTTCACAGCTCAAAGGAAAGACATACACCTGCGGAATAAGTCCATATCGCTGCCGGCAGGCCCAATTCCCGCGGGTGACTCTTGAGAAACACTTTGAAGCTATATTTGCCTCTACGCCCACTGCCAAGCAGAAAGAGTTCCGACGCTACGGCACAAGCGCTATTAAACGCTTCAGAACATTCCTTGCGGAGCGATTCCCATCCTATTCGTACATTTGTGAGTAAAATTACGCGGGCAGAACCGTTACGTCAGAGAGCACTACTCACTTGACTCTGCCTTGTCCTTTGCGTTGGCGAACCCATGGCACTCCAGATACCACTCAAGGCTGTGTCCCATCTGGAGGGCTGACCCCTCGAAGGCGCACGAGATATATTCAACCGTATCAGTAAGGCTCGCTGTTTGCCCTCGGCGAGACAGCCACTGATACACCACAATCGAATCTGATATCCATTCGCTCAATGGTAGGCCGCTCTCCTCAGCCCGTCGTAATAAGGCGATCAAAAGCGTCGTCGAATGGGGATTGTTCTTTACTTCTCGATAAATGAGGCGCACAAACTCTGCTGCCAACTCAGGCTTCACCGCAGCCAGGGCGTCTCGCTGCCGCTCAGATAGGTTTACAAGCGCGAATACCGAGGCAAATGTGGCGATCGTCTCGGTCATTACTCCGCGTATCCTATGTTCGGGGCTAGCCACCGCTCCGCTTCTTGTTGCGACATACCTTTTCGCTTCGCGTAGTCACGTGCTTGGTCACGGTCTATCTTGCCGACGTTAAAATACCGCGCATCCGGGTGCGCGAAATAAAACCCCGACACACTACTCGCCGGAGTCATAGCGAAGTTCTCAGTGAGCGAGAGACCGATGGCTTGTTGTACTCCAAGAGCCTCCCACAACTTTGCTTTCTCTGTGTGCTCTGGGCAGGCTGGATATCCCGGTGCTGGTCTAATGCCTCTGTATTCCTCGTTGATCAGAGCCTCAAACGAAAGATTCTCGTTCTTTCCATAGCCCCACAAGCGGCGCACTTCCCTGTGCATATATTCAGCAAGCGCCTCGGCAAATCTATCACCAAGCGCCTTCACCATAATCGACTGATAATCATCACCGCGACTCTCGAACTCAGCTGCAAACTGCTCGACGCCGTGACATACCACGGCGAATGCTCCGAGGTAATCAGCACGCCCTGTAGACCTTGGCGCAATATAATCAGCGAGACAGAGGTTATGAAGCCCCTCACGCTCACGTTGCTGACGAAGGAAACAGAACCGCTCAACCTCGTGGTGACTATTCTTAGGATCACAGATTACAACATCGTCGTTTTCGGAATACGCAGGGAACACCCCAATGATAGCCTCTAGCTCAAATCGCTTCTCCTCCACTATACGGGCTAGCAGTGCAGTAGCTTCTTTGTATATCTCCCGCGCTTGCTCTCCATAGATTTTGTTCTCCAGGATCGATGGATAGGATCCTTTGAGTTCCCATGTCCAGAATAACGGAGACCAATCGATATAGGCAGCGACCTCTCCCAAGGGAATCTGACGATAGACGCGGGTGCCGAGCACTTCGGGGGTCTCCATCTCATATTCTCGGTAAGGAAGCCTTCGCTCACGCGCAACTGCGAGCGGCACAAACTTCATCTCATCTCGCCCAGCTGCGAAGATACGGCGCTGTTCTTTTTGATTTTCCTGGAGGTCGTGAATATAGGCGTCTTTTCGCTCTTCACTGATCAAGTTTGCGCACACCTCAACCGCTAGTGACGCGTCAGCGACATGAGCAACGGCTCCGTTATAGTGAGGTGCCAACTTAATCGCGGTATGAGCCCGCGACGTCGTGGCACCACCGATCAGAACAGGAGTACTAACTCCTTCGCGAACAAACTCTCGCAAATTACTCGCCATTTCATCGAGTGATGGCGTAATGAGGCCGCTCATCCCGATCAGATCTGCTTTGTGCTCTCGTGCGGCTTTTAGAATCTCCTGGCAGGATACCATTACACCAAGATCAATTACTTTATATCCATTGCACGCCAAGACCACGCCCACGATATTCTTGCCAATATCATGCACGTCACCTTTTACCGTGGCGATGAGGAATGTCTTCTGCTCTTGCGTCTTACCCAGCGCCGCTTTCTCCGCTTCCATGAAGGGCTCAAGGTAACTCACGGCCTTCTTCATAACTCGTGCGCTTTTAACCACCTGCGGTAGAAACATTTTTCCAGCGCCAAAAAGGTCACCAACGTGTTTCATACCATCCATCAGCGGCCCCTCGATGACAGACAGCGGGCGTCCGAGCTGTTGCCGAGCCTCCTCAGTATCGACCTCGATGAATTCAACTATTCCCTTTACCAGCGCGTGGCTGATCCTGTCAGCCAAAGGCAGTTTGCGCCACTCTAGAGCAGCGTCCGCGTCTCTCTCAGTAGTCTTGCCCTTATATTGATCGGCTATCTCGAGCAAAGCCTCTGTCGCTCCAGCGTTTCGATTGAGAATTACATCCTCAACCTTCGTCAGAAGCACCGGCTCAATTTCCTCGTACACCTCAAGCATCCCAGCGTTCACGATGCCCATGTCGAGGCCCGCCTTTATCGCATGGTAAAGAAATACGGCGTGCATCGCCTCGCGTACCTTATTATTACCGCGGAACGAGAAGGAAACGTTACTAATACCCCCACTTGTCAGACAACCAGGACACGTAGCCTTTATCTCACGAACGGCTTCGATAAAATCCAACGCGTACGAATTGTGCTCCTCTATACCAGTGGCAACCGTAAGCACGTTTGGATCAAAAATAATATCGTGCGACGCGATGCCCACCTCTTCGGTTAGTATTTTGAATGCTCGCTGACAGATCCGAACCTTATCAGCTAGCGTCGCTGCCTGCCCCTTTTCGTCGAAGGCCATTACCACCATCGCCGCGCCATACGACTGAATGAGTCGAGCTTGATCTTTAAACTTATCCTCGCCTTCTTTTAGACTGATCGAATTAACGATCGCCTTGCCTTGTACGCACCGCAATCCAGCCTCTAGAACGGACCACTTAGAACTATCGATCATTACCGGGACGCGCGCGATATCAGGCTCACTCGCGATAAGATTAAGAAAGCGAGTCATGCAGGCTTCACTATCAAGAAGCCCCTCGTCAAAGTTGACGTCGATTATGTTCGCGCCATTCTCGACCTGCTGCCTAGCGACTGAGAGCGCTTCCTCGAATTTATCCTCTTCGATCAGCTTTCGAAACTTTGGTGAACCCGTCACGTTGGTTCGTTCGCCAACGAGAATAAAGGGATTGTCCGGGGTAACTACAAGCGGCTCAAGGCCGGCCAGCGACAATCGTCCACGTCCTGGGGTAAGCGCACGCGGCAAAGCCTCGGAAACACGCTCTTTGATCGCCCTTATATGGTCCGGTGTCGTACCACAACACCCGCCCACAATATTGAGCATATGCTCATCAGCGATCTCCCCGAGCGCCTGGGCGGTATCGGAAGGCTTCTCGTCATAGCCTGTCTCACTCAATGGATTGGGCAATCCAGCGTTGGGATAGCAGCTGATGTAACAGTCAGCGACCGTGGCGAGCTCTCGCAGGTAGGGGCGCATTTCATGAGCACCCAAAGCGCAGTTGATTCCAACACTGAGTGGTTTGGCGTGTTGTATCGAATACCAAAATGCCTGCGCTGTTTGTCCTGACAGTGTACGCCCCGACTGGTCGGTGATCGTCACTGATACCATCACTGGCAACTCAATCCCGGTTTCTTTGAAACAGCGCTCCACCGCAAAGAGTGCGGCTTTGGCGTTGAGCGTATCAAAAATAGTCTCTACGAGCAGGAGATCTGCGCCAGCTTCAACAAGTGCCACTGCCTGCTCAAAGTAGCTCTGCTCAAGCTGCGCGAAGGTCACTGCCCTGAAGGCTGGGTTATTTACATCGGGAGAGAGCGAGGCGGTACGATTGGTCGGGCCTATCGCCCCGGCGACAAACAATTCACGACCAGGCTGCTCCGCCGTCACGAGTGCTACAGCTTCCTTCGCAATACAGACACTGGCGCGGTTAATTTCTCTCGTCAGATGCTCAAGGGCATAATCAGCCTGCGCGATGGAGGTTGCAGAAAAGGTATTAGTCTCAATAATGTCTGAACCGGCGCGGAGATACTGGGCGTGAATCTCGCGCACAACATCAGGACGCGTGATGCTAAGAAGGTCGTTATTTCCCTTGAGGAGCTTTGCATGACTTGAAAGCACCTTGTTCCTGAAATCACCCTCCTCAAGGTGATACGACTGGATCATGGTTCCCATGCCGCCATCAAGGATGACGTGCCGCTGCTTTAAAAGTTCTGTAAGCGCCCCATAGGAATCAAGCTTTCGCATAGTGCGAGGCTATCACGCCCTAGCTACGCGGTTCAATCGCCGCACTAGCAATATCAGGCGATTAACACGGCTCAATCCATGGGTCGCCCCTTGAAAATCAATCAAAGCCAGCGCATCGTATGCCATATGAACGACACATCACACCGCTCCGCAAAGACCCTTATCCTCTCTGCTGTCATGGGTGCCGCGCTAGTTGTGTCCGCTTTTCTCATAGCCAAGCGGCTGAGTGGTCTTGGGGCCAGCAAAGTCTCACCTCGTAAGATTACCCCGCGCGGCGACCTCGGTGCCGACGAAGTCTCAACAATTGATCTCTTCGAGCGCGCGCAGGTATCGGTCGTATACATCACCAGCCTAGCCGTCGAGCGGGACTCCTTTACGATGAACCTCTTTGAGATGCCGCAGGGCGCTGGTTCTGGTTTTGTGTGGGACGCGCGAGGCTACATCGTTACCAATTTCCACGTTATTCAAAACGCCCAAGCGGCTCGGGTTACGTTATCAGACCACTCGACTCTTCAGGCGAGTCTCGTTGGCGTTGAGCCAGATAAAGACATCGCGGTTCTCAAAGTCGAACCATCCTCGAAACTAACACCCATGCCTATCGGCACTTCAAAAGATCTGAGAGTAGGCCAGCGAGTCTATGCGATCGGTAACCCATTTGGATTTGACCATACCCTCACAACTGGGGTTATTAGCGGTCTGGGGCGTGAGATTAAATCCGTTACAGATCGTCCGATTCAAGGCGTCATTCAAACAGACGCTGCGATCAATCCTGGAAACTCCGGCGGGCCACTACTTGATAGCGCGGGACGCTTAATCGGAATGAATACAGCGATCGTGAGCCCCTCGGGAGCGTATTCGGGGATCGGATTCGCTGTTCCGATCGACACCATTAACCGCATCGTACCGCAACTGATTAAAACTGGTCGTGTAAAAAAGCCAGGGCTTGGCATTCGCGTGTTAGAAAGTGAGGTGGCCAGACTCGAGGGCGAGGTGGGCGCCGTCATCGCTAACGTCATCCCTGGCTCACCCGCAGATAAAGCAGGACTTCAACCGATCCACCGCACGGAAGATGGATCTGTTGAGATCGGCGATATCATCACCGCTATCGATGGTCAGCCGGTTGAGGACGGAAACGATCTTTTGCGAGCGCTTGATGAAAAATCACCAGGCGATACCGTCTCACTAACGATTAACCGTCGCGGCGAATCGCGCTCAGTCTCTGTTCGCCTTGGGGTAATCCAGTAGCGCCCTCACACGCCACTACCTCATCACATGAGGCTGTGTGGACGGACCACTCACATGATTCCGAAACCAGTACGCAGCTATATGGCCAACATCATCGAGGGCGCCTGGCTCCTCGAATAGATGAGTAGCGCCCGGTATTATCGCCAATCTCTTCTCACACGTTAACTGCGCAAGCGTATGCTGATTCAACTCAAGCACCTCTCGATCTTCACCACCAACAACCAGAAGCGTTGGAGCTCGCACCCGGCTTACCAGCGGACCGGTCAGATCGGTTCTACCACCTCGGCTAACCACGGCACGAATCGTGGCGCTGGCGACTGCGGCAACTCGAAGCGCCGCCGCCGCTCCAGTGCTCGCGCCAAAGAGCGCTAATGGGAGGTCCTTGAGCGCTTCCTGCTCGCGGACCCATCGAACCGCCTCAGCGAGCCGAGTGGTTAAAAGTTCGATATCAAAGCGCTTGCTAATGACGTACTGCTCCTCAATGGTTAGAAGGTCGAGCAAGAGCGTTGAAAAACCGTACTGTCGTAACAGGGCTGCTACATACTGGTTACGAGGACTCATCCGGCTACTACCGCTACCATGCGCAAAGACCACGATTCCAAGCGGCGTCGGCGATCCCCCCGTGACACCTCCGAGTTCTCCGGCGATCACAACTCCTGCTGCGGGTATTACTACTGATACCCCGGCTTCCTGCGTTGGTGCGGCACCTTCCATACTTGTTACCCCTACTGAAACCAATACTACTGATAACACCTGCGATCTGATTATGACTGGGGGCAGCCCGTGTCTTCAGATGACCCTGCGCATAAAGGCCCTAAATTAAGAGTTTTCCCGACCATGTGGGTCACATCGGCATCAAAACAGTGCATACTGTTAGTAGTGGGTGAATAACAGAGAGAGGTATTCGTACCAGAGGTTAGACGTATCATATGCTTGTTCAACTGACCCCTCCTCAGCCCACATCGACAGCCTCGCCAGCTCAACAGGTGCTCGACTTGGTCGGTTTGCAGATTTCGCAAAGCGCACATCAACTTCAAGAGTTAATTTGCAAAGCGGCAACGGCGGTCTCAGCCGCTACCACAACGAGCTCAGCAGTTGGTACGATCCACGTCGCCGCAGCGTTCGTAGCTGACACTGCTATGAATATGGCGAACAAGGAGGTAGACCAAGCAGTTCGCGCCATCCACGATCCTCTGGGTACGGGAGCCGCGATGCTGCGAGACAAACTCGGCGGCGAGATATCACGTCAGGCACAGACGCTTGAAAAAAAACTCCAGTCCGGCGTAGCCGACACGAATCCGACATCGTCATCTCCTGATGGAAAGACGCCCTTTCTCTCTCAATCCAACGACGGCGAGTTCCAGACTCCGCAGTCCCTCGGTGATATTTTATCGGGTAAGACACGCCGAGCTCGCGCTGAAACTCAGCCTGAGCCAGAGCCCCCGCAACGACAATCCCTTGTCGGAAACAAGCTCGGACTGCCGACAAAAAGTAGCTTATTGCCGCACTCTCTTGCGGTTTAGAGGGCGGCCTCCACAAAATCTCGGACTATCGCAAGAAACGTCTCTCGCTCAGTAATCTGCGGATGATGCGCGCTGCGCTCAAAGATGTGGCAGCGACTTTCAGGAAGGCACGACGCAAAGTACTGGTGCGCCTCCGGCGTTGCCTCATCGAATCGCCCACACATAAAAAGCGCCGGCGCAGCTATCTCGTGCAACCTTGGCGCCAGATTGTAGTCTTTGCACACGCCCTGAACGACTAGTTCATTCGGACCCCACACGCGCTGATAGGTAACTGAATCAGACTCCTGCTCAGCCTTGAGTAAACATTCGGGCTTTTCGTCACTAAAACCGTACACATGAGTAGTATAGTAGGCCCCTAACGCGCGCAGAAAAGGCTCCGACGTGTACTGCCCGGTCCGCACTCCCTCGCGAATAATCATCCTCTGCATCAGCGGCATCATCCCAAGGAGCCGCTGGCCATCAGCGACCCAGCGCGGGATATCAAGTGAAGCACAAGCGAAGATAATGCTCTGTACACGGCTCGGATAGGCGAGCGCATACTCACCCACTATGGCGCCTCCAAAGGAGTGTCCAAGTAGATGCATCTGCTCAACTCCAAGAGCCTCGCGTAAACGCTCCAACTCGTCTACAAACGCCGCTAGTGAAAAATCTTTTCGGCCCCCTGCGCGACGAGCACGCCCACATCCAGCTTGATCGTAACACACAACATCAACCACGCCGCTCAGCTCAAATAGCGGCTCAAGATAATACCCCGTAAAACCAGGCCCCCCATGTACCGCCACTAAGGGCGCGCAACCATTATGACCCCGGGACTCATAAAAGAGCTCTCCTGCAGCACACGAGACATAGCCAGAACGGTCAACCATCACTCACCTCAGTACTACTGTTATGTAAACTATCTTCTCTACAGGTCGTTGTACTGCAGGGGGCGCATCCCCGCCACAATTCAGGAGAATTTTCTCAATAGATCTAAAAGGATATACCACACCCATTCGCCTGTTTATCTCGTTTTATCCCGCGTCTAGCTCGCGCCTGCTTTTTAAAGCCGGGGCTAATGTTAAACAGAGAGATACCCGATATAGGTAGTGGGAGACAACGATTCCTCACGAACCTAATGGCAGCGCTCAATAAAGACATCCAGCTTTCCGCCGAATTTATCACGTTCCTGCGATCAGGTTTTTACGCGCAGATACTCTTTGAACAGGCTCTTTCCACACTTGAGGTAAAACTCGTTCCGGAAGACTACCTCGAAACCGCCCACAAAGCGTTCGACAAGATAGATGTCTGGATCAATGACCTCGCAACCGAGCTTCCCATTTTCTCGGCATCATGGACGACCCCAGAGACATTCGATGCTATCGCCGCAATGAGTTATATGCGCGAGCTCAAAAAGGACTTGCAGTGGCTCATTCCCCAAGTTGAGGTCGCCCTACGGACACAGAATCTGGCGCAAAACCGCGACGCGGTAAAACTGCTCGTCGCAGCACTCATTCGATCGGCGGCAGCACGTAGCTCGTACGTCGAAACACTCCACTCGATTTACACACAACTTAAAGCTACCGATCTCGCCCAGCAGGTATCGTACGAACTTGAAGCTGCAAAAGAGTACGTGAATGTCACACAGATAATTCTGGAGACCTTCTCGGTAACAACCACATACGATCCAGATCTGTGCGAAAAGCTTCGCAGAGAGGCCTCACTCACCCCTTGCGATTTTCGAGCGCACATCCACGATACATCGATCCTACTCAATGTTTATGCGAAGGAGTTCTCATTTGAACTTGCCGAGATTCCAAAAGATGAGGCGCAGGGCTGGATTGACCTTCGCGTGCCCGCGGTTGCCGCTGGCTATTGGCGTGCCTACAACTTCGGAGCTGAGGAGTTCATGGAGTGGCGCAACATGGGGATTACAGGCGCACCTCTTGCGGCTAATTGGCGACGAGCTCGATTTTCACCTCGTGAGGCGGTCGGATGGATCCGAGAGGGCATCCCTCCCGTTTTAGCCTCTCAGTGGCTGAGCACTGGCCTTGAACCCACGCGGGTCGCAGCCCTTCTGCGCCGCGGTATCACAGACCCATCAAAGGCACCTCGCTCTGCCAGAGAGGAAGAAGACGATAACCAAGCCGATGGCGATGGTGGGCAGGAAGACTTTTAAGTCGTTGAAATTACGCAGTTAAGTAGTCGCGTTTGGCATATAAAGCAGTTGTTAGACAAAAAAGCTTTCTAGTTGCTACGCCTATGAATTGACATAATCTACAAGCGCAGGGTATACGATTAAACCTTAGCGACGATATACAGAGACCTGCAGCGATTTCAGGGCTCTATGGCGATAACAGGTGCAGAGAACGAGCACAACAAACGAGAGACTATGACCCCTCCCAACACTACCATTACCGAGAAGAGCCTTAGCGCCGTCAAGGTAGGGCAGCGTGTTGTTGTGTCCGCCATTAAGAGCTGCCCGACAGAGCTTCTACAAAAACTTGTATCCATGGGACTCGTTGCTGGAACCGAGGTAGAGGTAACACAACGAGGATTTTTTGGTTCGCCAATAAACGTCCATCTGCTCGGATCGGTACTCTCACTTCGCAGCGTCGAAGCTGCCCATATTCAAGTAGTTCCTCTGTAATGGTAGGATATTCAGAGTACTCCGCTCCCCGACCAACCTAGTTCGAGGCTTTACGGTGTATGCGGCGATACGTTGTATAGCGGTTTATTGTGGCGTCGAACAAAATCACTCCTGAAGAATATGCGCGCAAGCCACACGAGACGCCGGTCGTAGCGCTCGTTGGTAATCCCAACTGCGGAAAGACGACTCTGTTTAACACGCTGACTGGCTCAAACTACAAAGTCGCCAACTACCCTGGCGTAACGGTAGAGAAGAAGGAAGGAAAACTAGCGCTACCTGACCACCGCCACGCCCGGCTCATCGATCTGCCAGGCACATATACGATTTCAGGCTCTACTATCGACGAGAAGGTAGTTACCCGCTTTCTGTGTGGACAGATCCAAGACAACCGCAAGCCGGACCTTATCCTTGCAGTGTTAGACGCCACTAATATCGAGCGCAACCTCTTCCTCGTCTCCGAATTGATCGATGCTCGCTACCCACTCGTAGTTGCGCTCAATATGATGGACGCAGCCGAAGAGCGCGGTATTAAGATATACTCCGAACTTCTTGCACGCTCGCTTGATGTACCTGTTATACCGATCATCGCTCGCTCAGGACGCGGACTCGAGGACCTTAAAAACGCGGTGGCACGAGAACTGGTGCACCCAGCTATTTCACACAAAGCTCTGGCATGGCTACCTTCAGACCACAAAAGCGCTGAAACGATCAGGCAACTTCCGCAACCTCACACGCCAGATCAGCTCGACGCAGACACCATTACCTCGATAGCGACACTTCGCTACGCATGGATTAGAGCAATAGCAGCGCGCGCTGTTCGATCTCCCGAGCAAAGCCTGCCAAAACTCACTCGCTTCGACTCGATTCTCACCAGTAAGGTGTGGGGTCTGCCCATACTTTTTGTCGTCTTTGGTCTTATCTTTCAGGCGATATTCCTCTGGGCGCAACTTCCCATGGAGCTCATCTCAACAAGCGTTGATAGTGTCAGCGCGTGGGTAGGAGAAACGCTTCCACCCGGACTTCTCACAAGCCTGCTTGCCGAAGGAATCATCCCCGGAGTTGGAAACGTGATCGTGTTCGTGCCGCAGATAGCTATTCTCTTTCTGTGTATCGGAATACTTGAAGATTCAGGATACCTCTCTCGAGCCGCGTTTTTACTCGATAATTTCATGCGACGAGTTGGGCTCCAGGGTCGCGCGTTTATACCACTACTCTCATCGTTCGCGTGCGCGGTACCCGGCATACTCTCTACCCGCACTATCCCCTCACGCGTCGACCGGCTCACAACGATTATGATAGCGCCTTTGATGAGCTGTAGCGCGCGCTTGCCTGTGTACGCCGTGCTCATAGCGGCGGCGATTCCACCAACGTTACTAGCTGGCTTTATCTCGCTTCAGGGACTAACGCTTCTTGCGATGTATCTCCTTGGGGTGGTGGGAGCATGCTGCGTTTCGTGGGTAATTCACAAGGCGCTTAAGCGCAAGGAGAGCTGCTTCTTTGTGATGGAGATGCCGCCGCTTCGGCGTCCGATCCCTCGTGTGGTCTTAAGAAACGTCTATGACAGCGTCGTATCGTTTCTAAAGAACGCGACAACGGTGATCCTCGCCTGCTCAATCGTAATCTGGTTTCTCGCCTCGTTTCCAAGCCAGATCCGTCTTACGAGGGAAATCCCGTGCGTGTTAGCTACGCCGGACAACTCGGAGCGGCGATTGAGCCGGCCATCAAGCCACTCGGCTTTAACTGGGAGATCGGCTTTAGCATTATCTCCTCGTTTCCAGCCAGAGAGGTGTTTGTAACTGCGCTCTCAACGGTGCTCAACGTCAGCGATGACGGCGACGAGCATCGAGGACTCATCACGCGGCTTCAAGAGAAACGAACAGAGGGATCGTTCTCTAACGCCACCGCGATATCGTTGATGATATTCTATGTTTTTGCGTGCCAGTGTATGTCTACCCTGGCGGTGTGCCGCCGAGAAACCGGCTCCTGGGGCTGGACCGTGGGGATGTTCGTCTATATGACAACACTCGCGTATGGCGCGTCGTACTGCGCGTATCAGATAGCGATCAGGGTGCTCTCATGACGCAAACGATTGTGGCTCTCAGCGCGCTACTTTTGGCGGTTATCTTTTTGGGGCGGCGCCTTTATAAGACATTCGTTCGAACGAAGAAGGGAAGTGGCTGTGGCGGCTCGTGCGGTTGTAGTGCGCCGTAAGAGTTAGGAAAGGACCTCACACGACCGATTCAACAAAAACCTTTTTCAAGGTAATATGTCAAAACGCTTCGTGTGAGGTCCTGAGTGCGGCTGCAGCAAGATCAGTTTAGATCTGCTGCAGGACCGCGAGGACGTCGCCGCCGTGGGGGCCGTGGAGAGCCGCGCGGAGGGCAACCACGAGGTTATACTCGTTGTCGCCCTCCTCCTTGACCAACCTCAGCGCACCCACCTCACACCGGCGCTCTTTGGCGCCGAGGTAGAGGTGGATGGTTGCCCCCTTCTTGACCGCGAAGAGGGGCTTGCCGCCCCCTTTGCGATCTTCGAAACAGCAGCCCTTCGACTGCCGCCAGGGGACCAGTCCAGCCAGCTCGGCCAGCTCGGCCAGGATTCCCTGGGCCGCCTTTTTCAGGACGGGTTCGGCCTCCGTTGCCGCTGTGCTCACTACATTCGTCTTCGGCATGCCATTTCCTTTCGTATTGGCACCCTTGAAACTGCGAACCTCTCACGATGAGATGGTTACCATTTCAGCTGCTAGTTAACTGCTCAAAGGGTACCACCTCATAAAACCTACGTTTGAATCAATCGTTGTGAGTCCTTGCCGCAGCGACGCTATGCAGCCAGC
>OMII01000171.1 GCA_900299055.1 Pseudomonadota bacterium
AACTTTACTGCACGATTCGTCCTTTTTTTACCAGCTATCGGAGCCGCCTTAACTGGTTATTTGCTTCAGCAGTTTGAGACTAATCGCCGTGACTCGGCCAAAGTCATCCTTCAATCCCTGTTGTTTGTTGCAATAGTGCAGTGTTGCCGGCAGAGCCTTGCTCTTTATGTCGCTGAAGCTGGGCCTAGGCGAGGTGCGACACTCTCTGATTCCTGCGCCAATATGGGGGTGCCCATTGGATTGGCCCGACTCATGCGGAGTCCAGAGCGGCAGGTGTTTCAGTCTCATTCCAATCTGGTTGTGATGATGGGAGACGAGCCCACAGAGCGCAGGATCAGTTACGCGTGCATATGGGAGCTCGCTTCACCAATTGTTCCCCGCTTTAAAGACTTACGACAGCAAAGTGAAGTGATTCAATCTCTACCAGCTGAGGGGGCTCTAGTGATGGTGAGCTCAGGCTCTCGAGTTGAATTGAGCCAGCCACCTTTCATCAGTGAGAGAATCTACGACAGAGACGGACTGCAACTCTTTCGCGTCTCGCACCAGCCAGGTGCTGCCCAAACCCTACGTTGAGTCGCTGGGCAACCAAGCCACGGGTCGCTTTGACACCTCTAGTGGAAACAAGCGACAAGCAGTAGCTGCTCTTCTAGGGCTCAACATGAAAAGCAACAGGATTTCGGAGTAGGCACTAACACATGAAGCTCCTGCTCTCGTGATGGCTATGTAGAGACTCGCAGCTTTTACCGAACATATCCAACTCGCCTGTATGCCCAGGCGTTAGCCCTGAGGTTGAGGCAAAGACTAGTGCCGATGGTCTACGTGAAGGCGAACTATGGATCGGGAATAGCGAAACAAGTCAGGTGTAAGACTAACCTATGAGCACCAGCCTACAGATCGGCACAGACTAATTTTACGTAGTAAAGACCGACTTTGTCCTGGAGTGCAGAGTTAGACCACGAACATTGGACGCTCGTGCCGCTGGCGCTCGGCTGTGCACTGACGGTCAGGCTTGTTAGGTCAGATGATTCGCAGGAGCTTGCATGAACTATTCCAGTCACACACGACGCAGATTTACTGAGAGACCCCGGAATAGTCGTAGGTGGCCATCCTGGCAAGGTCGTAGCGCCGGGTATCGTGGAGTTACTTGATGAGCCGTCACCAAGCACTACAGAGAATTCGCTACCTGCTCCACCCTGTTCTTTTGTTATCTTTTCGGAGAGACTTTTCATAGTGAGGGCAACCTCTCCCTTTCTGCACTGCGTGCGAGACGTTAAAGCGCTTGAGCGGGAGTTGGCGCACAGCTTGAGGCCAGTGGAGGATTGAGCAAGACTAATCGGAGCTGTAAGAGTGCAAGACAGCATGGTTATAGTGGCAATTAATATAGGTTTCATGCAGCCCCCATGGAGTAGCAAAAATTAAAAACAGTTGGCTCTCCAAGGTTACTCATATCGCGCTGCATTGACCACTAGGAATTGGTACCTTCGTTTGTAGAGATGTCGGGCGGAATCTTCTCGGGAACCAGTATCCGAGGGGGCTGTTTCCGCAGGTAATGGTGTTAGCCTTTGGTTGTCACTGATGATTTTGTTGATGTGTGCATCTTGGGGTGCGGGCACTGGTGCTGTGTGCATGGATCCAGAAAGAAATGCATAAAAACTAGGCTTTTCGGGGTGTTGCCATGCGCTTGCAGAAAGCAGAGAAGAGGCGTAGCGTCTCAACCATCGGACGTATCCCCCTCTAGGCACCACAGCCTGGCGTGAGCCCCTTCCATGAGCTCCACCGACTTGGCGATCCCACGCTGATACGTCGGAAACCTAACAATCAAATCAGATGCTCAAGCTACAAAGTGCTTACGCATTGCGCCGTGTAGCTTCCGCATTGTTTTACAAGGATAAAATCGTATGCACTTCGCATCACATACAAACACGTCTCCAGAACGACTACTCGACCGCCGAGATTTCCTATTTGTCGCCACAATGGTGGGCGGCTTTGCAGGCTTTAACTTTGCTCTCGATCGGGCGAGTAGATCTCACCGAGAATTAAGCCCGGAGGTTAGAGCAAGGCTCAACGAAATTAGCAACTCGAACCCTTTGTGGGTCAAAGTCGAGTCGATGGGCAGAGTAGCCGAGAAGTGGACAGCGAGTGTTGAGGATAAAGCCACGATCGAAATAGTGAGTTTCAACAAGTACTCCAGAGGCCCTCAGTACACGTGGTATCAAGTTACGCTTACATCTCCGCAAGAGGTTGTTCACTATCGATGCCGCCAAGGTAGTGCTCGCAAAGAGGATCTGGAAGCAATTCTTCCCTTATTTCGGCAGGCTAAAAGCGCCCCAAAAGAGCGTCCGTTGGTTGTTGATTAGCAGTTCGATGATTGCCGGCTAGGACACAGTGATCGCCGCCCTGTCGCTCACGATATCTATGTGCGAGGCGTCCTCTCGGATGAGCCGATCGATATTGTGAGGACAGAAGAGAGGCGCCGTGTAATTCTCTATTTGTTGGTCGAATTACAGGCTGCTACAAGCCGGAGGGCAATTCAATGAATGAGCTGAAAACAGTGAAGATGCTTCTATGGGTAGCGCTCGCGATCCAGGTTTTTGTCCTGGTTGTTGTTGTGGACCTGCAAGTCAAGTTTTCAACATCCCTTCACAGTCAGTATGCGACATCGCTGAAAGAGTACCAGAAAGATATCGCCGATTGGCAGAAAGATATGGACTCGTGGCGGAGAGCTACCGGGCTCGGAAGTGCTGAGCGGTGAGAGCTTTGATGCCGCGAGTGGCGCCCTGATCCGGGAGTTGTGCACTCTGGCGCGACACCGCTTATTGGGGTAGCAAACAGGCGCGGGAGTGTCTGCTCTGCGAGAACTGGCAGCAGAGAGTTATGTGGCTGCGCAAAAAGAGGGTTAGAGCGGAGAGATCTAACCCTAGAAAAAATGCGCAAGGACCACCCGCACGATGAGTGTTCCTCATGTGGTGGTATCCAAGAGCCGCTACGGCCGAGGAATGAGCTTAAAGCGCCTGTGCAGTATCCACTCAAATCGAATGGTGCGAATAAGCGCTGGCACAATTCCAAGGACTACATAGGCACAAACCCCCAGAGCTATGAGTGTTTCCAGTGAGACGACAGGTGTCGCTCTGGTGGTAACAGCGGTAGCTGCCGTTGTGGCAATACCAGACTTTGAAGCTGCAGCGACAGCTGAAGCTAGCGGTGTCGTTGTCACGCTTTCAATCGTTACTGCCTGGAGGATCTTTAAGCCATCAAGTGGTGCGATCGGAATCAAGTTGATCACGGCCAGGCCGGAGCACACTCGAGTCAAATCATCTCGGATTGCCGCAAGGCCAAACATTCCGCCGCGACTCAGGAACTGAATCGCTGATGCTGGGCCATCTGCCAGGCGCTGTAGTATGGTGCTGCGGAAGTCAGCTTCCACCTCTGCAAGAGACCAGGCAATCGACTCCTCTTTTTGAAGGTCGTTCATTGTGATCGACCGAGAGCGCCGATGCCAGAACACGAGCCCGAGGTACATCACCCCGTTCATCGCAATCCCGGCGAACGAAACCAGTAGTCTCTCAGCCTTTGGCTGCTCGACAAAACTTTGCTTCGTAGTTGTCGATGATTTGATGTCGGAAGGCTTGTGAGCGACCGACACCCAACCGCCCCACGGTAGCGCGCGTAAAATGATAGCAGTTTCGTCTACGCTACCGACTTTTACTCCAGGGCCCACTCCGATGTTGAGCGAGGCGCAGTAAATTCCGCATCCGCGCGCCGCGATCCAGTGGGCTGCTTCGTGCGATCCAATAGCGATTCCAATGAGGAGCATACCGACGAGGTATGACAATAACCGACGATAGATGTGCCGTGCCAAGGACATGACATAGAACCTTTCTCTCTCCACTCTACCCGTATAGTTCCCGCGTGCGGGAGTATGGTGAGGCGTTCACTATATCTCTGTAGAAGTTCTTAGTCGCTACGAGGAACTCGTAAAATACCCCGTTTTTCAGGGACAATACGGCCATTGTAAGATATGAGGACGAGCCCTGTTTGCTGACGCATCGCGTGTAGCGTTACGTAAAATAGATGGTAGGGACGTCTGGGAGTAGACCATTGTCTCCTAGTCGCAGGTGCGCAAGCTCGGCGAGAGTTGCTTTGAGAGGATCGGAGTTGGCAGGAAGCAGTGAGATCGCCTGGCAGGCTTCAAGAAATGCTCTCGCTACTACGTCTCCTCGTTGAAACGCTTTGTTGAGGTGGATGGCGAGATCTCCCTCCGAAAAAGTAACGTGCTCTGGGATTCCCACGACTCGCCATGCTTCGCCAGCGCTGCTTCCTTCAGCATAGAGTCTCAGCATTTTTAGCACTACCCGCCCATCGAGAGAGGGGGCGCGGTGTAATGTGCCTGTGCGATACGAGCTGGGACGTGCGATGCAGGCAACGGAGTCTAGAATGGCAAGTGGTGAAGCGAAGAGCTGCGACTGAAATGATGCG
This sequence comes from Pseudomonadota bacterium, assembly GCA_900299055.1. Taxonomy (GTDB): domain Bacteria; phylum Bdellovibrionota_C; class UBA2361; order UBA2361; family OMII01; genus OMII01. The sequence continues at coordinate 4,477 of OMII01000171.1, forward strand.
GTCTCATTGATTGTAAGATCTCTGGTAGAGAGGTGGCGGGTCATGTTGCGGACTAACTCCACCCTGGCGCCGTGTCGATAATCTCTGTTCATAAATTCCCTCGCGATCTTTTCGTCATCGGCAAGCGCGTGGGAGCCTTTGCGGATTAGATCGATATCGCGTGGTCTTCGCGCCTCGCGAAGACCAAGAGCGGAGATGAGGTGTTCTCGGGCAGCACCTCCTTTAAGGCCGTAGGGATTTGGGACTGGAGTAGGGCAGTGAGCAGAGAGGATGATGTG
>OMII01000172.1 GCA_900299055.1 Pseudomonadota bacterium
CCACCGAGATCTACACAAGGAGTATCGTCGGCAGCGTCAGATGTGTAAAAGAGACAGGTGTCAAGGCCGAAAGGTAATTGCACGAGCCGTACTCAATAGGAGCAGGATCTATATCTAAGCCAAAAGCCGACGAATCGCCATTCGCCTTAACCCACTCACAACAGAGTGCAAACGTCCCGCAAAAATCTTCCCGCAGAATGCGGGCTTCCTTGCCACGAAGCTCGCGATACACTCGACGTAGAAACCGAGCGTCTTCTTTGGGGGACTGTACGGCCAAAGCGTAGGCCGCGTGCTTGTCGAAAGTCTTTGAAGTGTTTTTCATAGCCACTAGCGTTAAACGAATACCTACGAGAATCTAGCAAACCTGGCCACTGGAGACATCTCGCTGCGGCAGAGCCACTGCATGAAGGCTGATGCCTCGCGAGAAAGTGTAGCAACACCAAGCGTTCCGCGATAGCAGCACCCGATAGGCCTGGCTATCTTGATTAGCGCCCACCGATGTGAGTAACTCGAGAGATCATGAAACGATTTGTTTTTGCCATCTGCGTCGCTTTTATCCAGATTGGAGTCTCTGCCAATGCTATATGCGCCTCGAGGCAGGCCGGGAATGAACCAACGCCGACACCGCCGGTTGCCTCCCCAAGTCCGACCGCAACGCAAGCGCCAGCTGCAACGCCTATAACTATTTCTGTTGACGATCACTCAGAGTACTCTGGCTGCTACGGAGAGGTATCTCAGATTTCATTCTCTTGCTCGTGCGAGGTCTCGGCCACGGAGCTTCAAAGACTACCGAAAAGACTTCGCTCAAAGAGAAAGAGTGCCGCGAAAAAGAATAAAAGGAACTTCGACTCGTGCTTGCGTCGGGGCATCTATGAGGATACGCAGGCCGGTAGTAGCTGTGGCAATCCGGAGGGGTTGCGTTCGTGGTGCGAGCGCTATCACGATGGGCAGCAGAATTGCTGTGCCGCCGAGTGCATTGAGAATCAGGCTCGATACTGCTGCCAGAAACACTGTGGGCGCGGAAAGTTTCGAGCGCTCTAGACCCAATCTAAGCGACTTTTTCCTTCCGCTCGATGCTGCGAGCGCCCACGTCAACCAGCCCTAGCAGCTCCGCAGGAGCAAATGGCTTCGAAAGGACGGCGCGTGCCCCAAGCGCGACGAGAGTTGCTCGGTCATTTGATGTGGCGTGCCCAGACATGATAACGACTGGGATGTTCGGATGAGACTGCCGTAGGCGACGAAGGACCTCTGTACCATCCATGCCAGGCATTCGAAGGTCGCTTACTACTACATCAACACGCGGATTCGCTGCGAGGTATGCCACAGCATCACCCCCGGTATTAAATAACGACGCTTGATGCCCCAGTGTCTGGAAAACCAGACCTAGGGCTTTCAGTACCCCCTGATCATCGTCGATTACTACAATTCTTAGCTGTTGAGACATACAAATCTCCCTACGATCCTTCTATTCTGATGCCGCAGGGCGGAATAAAATGCTTGAGCCCAAAGAATGTCACCGTCGGCGCTCTGTAAGTGTCTAATTTAGCGAGATTAGTCTGGGCAAAACTGCGTTAAAACGGGTTTGCCTTCTGCCCATTGCCGTGGTTCTATACCGACGGTGCTGCTCATAGAGAGACAGCTCTGCCGTACACCACGATATGGGACTCCCAGCTAACAGATCTAACCTTCCTCCGATGATGCTTCGGTACCTTGAGTACAAGGAGCAGTACCCAGACGCGCTACTGTTTTTCCAAGTTGGAGATTTTTACGAGCTCTTCTACCAAGATGCTGTAACCGTAGCGAAGGCCCTTAACCTCACACTCACTTCGCGGGACAAAAACAGCGCCGAACCAATACCAATGTGCGGCGTTCCGCTCTCTGTGCTCGACGGTTATGTTGATCGCCTTCTCCCACTTGGCTACTCCGTGGCGGTTGTAAGTCAAACCGGATCCGGGGCAGGAGTTGACCGGAAACTGGAGCGCTTTGTCACTCCAGGAATGCGACTATTCAATTCAGTTGTATCAGACCATCAGGAGACTCTCATTGCCGCAGTCGTCCTTGACGCAGATGGACGCAGCGCCGCTCTGGTTGCAACCGATCCACAGACGGGGTCCATGCGGGTAAAAGAAGGTGTAGATCTCGCAACCATCCCGCGAGAGATTTCGGGCTGGATGGCTCGAGAAGTGGTGCTCCCTCGGCAACTACACGGCGAGAGACTCGACCGCAGGTCTTCATGGATTCGCGCAGTCGAAGCGGCTGTCGGGTCTAAGGCCCTTCGTTTTCGAGCAGAGACCGTTGGCGGCAACGAGTCTGAGCGCCTGCTTGAGAATGTGGCTCGACACGAGTTCCATGCTATTAGCCCTACAGCAAAACGATGCGTAAGACTTTTACTTGCATACCTCGACGAGATAACACTGGGAAATCCGCTCCCAATACGAGATCTCAACCTCGATCGAGGAGCGGGCAGTGTCACTATCGACGCTGCCACACGACGAAATCTCGAACTTGTACAGAACACCCGAGACGGTTCTACGACGGGAACTCTGTTTAGCTTTCTGAATACCACTGAGACTCCCGGCGGCTCTCGGCTTCTCAAGTCATGGCTTTTAGCGCCGCTGGCAAATGTCGGCGAGATAC
>OMII01000173.1 GCA_900299055.1 Pseudomonadota bacterium
AGATCTACACAAGGAGTATCGTCGGCAGCGTCAGATGTGTATAAGAGACAGCTCTAGAAACGCGAGCACAAACCCCTCTCCGAAAATGATACTCACGTGCTCGGCTACGAGCTCTTTTGTCTCGTTATCGAACGTAATCATCTTCATGGCGACAAAGATATAGCTGTCAAAATCCTCTATCTTTGGCCGTTGCGCAGTATTGGCAATATCCTCAACCACAAGGGGATGAAGCTGAAAGTTCTCACCAATGCGTCGTAACATCTCCGTATCGTGAACGCCGTCGATCGTGAACCACGATACACCTCCCGAAGTAGTAGTCGGCTTTACATCAGCCGCAGGTACACGAGTTGGGCCAACAACTCCACCGGCGTCATACGTAATATGAGTGACCACTATGGGATCAGAGCGCTCTTCACCGACGTACATTACTGTGCCAGGCGACGCGCCGACTGGTTTCCGCCTGTATTTTCCAAAATGAGTCATACGATCCTCTCTTGTGCCTACACGCCCCGCCCCGGGCCTCGGTAACATACGGGCGTACTAAGCCTGCTCTCCAGCCACAGCGTCATGTGGTATCGCTGGCCTTCAAAATCAGCGACAAATTGCGGCTGCTCAGAGCCACCCAGCACAGCAAGAGAATGTAGGCCCTGCCCCAACGAGCTCACGTCCCGAATCTCTCGTTTCCAATCAATATCTGGTGCGAGCGCCAGATGGGTTGCCCCGCGAAAAGCTTCCAACAACCACCGATAGGCCCAGGTATGATACGGCGTTGCTGTAGGCCCTTTGCACAGAGCGTCTGTCGCCTCACGAAACGCTGCGCTCGAAACAAGTCGGTACTCACTTACTGAACAGCCATCACTTAATACATAATGGTGCGCCACCGGCCCCGCGCTGAAAATTTGCAAACAGCCGCGGTTCGCCACCACCGGTCGAAGATCTCGGTCATATAATTCTACGAACAGGTGATGCTCATCGTAGGCTGAGTCTCGTATGACGCGATGATGGAGGAATCGAGGCGCCACTCCAAGTCTCTCAGCTGCCTTTCCATGAAAATCTATCGTTGCAGCGATGTCTCCCGCGACAAAGTCAGATAGTGTCTCAAAGGCGATACGGTCCTGTGTCGAAAAGCGCCGTGGCGACGAGACCATCTCACCTTGTCGTCCAACTCCCGCGAGGCAACGCTGATTGTAAGACTCCAAAAGATGTCGATGATATAAGGGTTCGATCGGCGCTCGTAGCGTCGCGCCATCAATTTCAAACGCCGGACGGGATGGCCCCTTTATCTCACGATTTCTGTCTGATGAAGGATCTGGCAGCACTTTTCACGCTCCACAATCACACGAGCTCTTGTTGTGCTCCACGAAGGCTCAGCTGGATTACTTATGGCTCCGCAAGCTACCGCAGAATACCCCAAACCTGTAAGTATGCATCAGATATCTTACCGGGGCTGAGTGCCCCAACAGAAGGCTAAGGAAGTTACTCCCCCTTATCGTCGCGGCTGACGAGAGTTTCATTACGGTCAGAACTCTCCCCATCCCGCAGCCTACGCAGGATGCCACTACTAAGGTATCCCTCCCAGTGTCTCAAGAATCTGCGGGCTGCCGCACGCACAAGAGGATCGGGATCTTTACTATGGCCCCGCAGACTCGCCACAAACCCGAATCTACCTAAAGAAACAGACCGGATACCGAGCAGGCTGAGCGCGTCTGGAACCACTAAACGCGACTCCTCATACAAACACCCCAGCAGCGCAAAAAGGCGGCCGAGGTAGAGACCATTCCGCTCCCGTGGCTTCTCCATCTCCATTTTCAGAGCGTCTCTGAAGAGGGATACCAACTTACGGCGGTCCTCGCGAAAATAGGAGCCACCTCGTATGCCACACTGCTCCCACAGTGCATGAGCGACCGTATCGGCTAGCAACAGATCTCGCAGCACATGAAGAACAAGCTGCCGAGGGGCTGGCGAGCCAAATCCAATTAACTCTCGGAAAATCACACCCGAGTTACCGTGCCATGACTCTTTAAGAAGTGGCATCGCAGCACTCATGATCTGCCGCGAATACGCCTCGGGGCGAGCATACATACTCTGGAGGGCATTACCCCGAATCGTGGCCAGACTCTCGTCCCTCCACGAGCGATAGCGAGGGTTCGGGTCTGGCGGAATAGCGTACTCCGCAGCCCGGCGATATAGCTCAACCAAGACGCCCTGATTTTCTGGTGTTGGAGATTCAGCCGAGATCTGGTTAATCCGGGCGGCCAGGTATCCAAAGTCAACTCGAGGATCGATGTGCGCGCTTTCCCATGATTCAGAAGCCGACGCACCTAAACGAGTCGCCAACATCTTTCCTGCCTGCGCCAGCCATGAGCTTGTGTCAGGGTCCATCGAGAGCGGAGTTTGTGACAGTCCCTCCAGCATCATCTGCAGCTCAGGCGCTGTGACAAGCTGATGCTCTGCGACGCACCTTCCCAAACGCACAAACACATCCTCAGCAACTACTCCTCGTTGAACTCCCTGGTAAAGAGTCGTCCATAGTGCCTTTAGCGATGGCGCATCCCACTCTTTTATCGAGCGTTCCGCAAGCCTCGCGAACTTTGGAAGCTCAGCTATCCTTCTCTGATCGTCCCACCGCCTATCGAACTCTTCAAGAAACAAGACTGCATCACGCGCAAAGACTCGCTCAACTATCGGGTCAAAATACCGCGGAGACAGCGCACGCTCAAACGAACGGAAGTCACCCCAGGACCGCTCTGAAGATAAATAGGCATATAGGCTCTCGCGCGCTTCGACTGCGCCTGGCTTCTGCTCGAGCCCTCGACTCTCCATGAACTCGGCGTCTTGTCTGTATAACTCAAGTCGCTCGCAGAGTAGGCGCGCGGCATGGAGCGATTCCACACCAGCTAGAGATCTCTGAACATCTCTGAGCGCAATAACATCATCTTCCAGTCGATCGGGAACTGCGCGCAATGTCCCCGGGCCGCGGAATCGAAGCTCACTCCATAAACGCTGCCACGTTTCTTGCCGAGCGCTTGTCTCGTCTTGAGATGCTTCCGGTGACATTTTCAATACTACAAATCAGCCGCTACTAACGTTACCGTCACCACGATGACGTGACACGATCTCTGGCGACCACAAATATCTTCTCGAGGCTACCATAGGGCTCTGGCTAAAGAACTCTCTGAACGCGGAACAACGCCACGTTTCGTCAAAAGTCAGGCCGCCGGTCTTAAAAGCACCAAACCGCCATCACCCTGTAATCTCATATCTTTTACCTACTCCTTTGATACCTAGGAACACATTGTGATAGGCTAAGTAGTTGTAACGAGAACCTTCCCAGCGAGTACCTATGACCTCATTCTCCCTTGAGCAACACGGCATCACCGTTAAAAACGTTCACAGAAATCTCGCACCATGCCGGCTCTACGAGGAGGCGATCTTAAATGAGCCAGATACACGAATTGCTGACACCGGTGCCTTAGTCGCCTACTCAGGCGCTAAAACCGGGCGTTCTCCAAAAGATAAACGCATCGTAAAAAACTCTCAGTCAGAGAGCGATATATGGTGGGGTAATGTCAACGTACCTCTTGAGCCACACATTTATGAGATCAACCGGGAACGAGCGATCGATTACCTCAACACTCGAGACACCTTGTATTGTTTTGATGGATTCGCAGGATGGGACCCCGCGACTCAAATAAAGGTCCGAGTTATTTGCTCGCGCCCGTATCATGCCCTTTTCATGCACACCATGCTGATACGGCCTACCGACGCGCAACTAGAGAAGTTTGGCACCCCCGACTTTACGATTATCAACGCCGGTCAATTTCCCGCGAACAGACACACATCCGGCATGACATCCAAGACAAGCATCGATCTCAATTTTGAAAAAGGCGAGCTAGTAATTCTCGGAACGGAATATGCAGGCGAGATGAAAAAAGGCGTCTTTACTGTCATGAACTACCTGATGCCGAAGAGAGGAATTCTCTCAATGCACTGCTCCGCGACGATGGACAAGAACTCCGATCGTTCCAGCGTATTATTTGGACTATCCGGAACCGGAAAAACTACCCTATCGGCGGATCCAAAGCGCGCACTCATTGGCGACGACGAGCATTGCTGGTCAGATACGGGCATCTTCAACATTGAAGGCGGTTGCTACGCGAAAGCCATTGATCTTACTCCCGAGAGCGAGCCGGATATATTCCAAGCTCTTCGATTCGGCGCAGTTCTAGAAAACGTAGTACTGGATGAAGAGAACCGCAAAGTTCAGTTTCACGACAAATCTATTACTGAAAACACTCGTGGAGCATATCCGATCGAGTTCATCCGTAACGCCAAAATTCCGTGCGTAGCCGGGCACCCCTCTGACATTATCTTTCTTACCTGCGACGCCTTCGGTGTGCTCCCTCCGGTGAGCAAACTCTCAAGCGCTCACGCTATGTACCACTTCATCAGTGGCTACACGGCGAAAGTCGCAGGGACAGAGATGGGAATAACTGAGCCGACTGCTACTTTTTCCCCATGCTTCGGAGGTCCGTTTCTTGTGTGGCATCCCGCAAAGTATGCCGAACTACTCGCCGAGCAGATGCGTAAGCACGCCGCTAACGTGTGGCTGGTGAACACCGGCTGGAGCGGCGGTGGGTATGGAACTGGAAAGCGAATGAAGCTCAGCCTTACCCGTCAAATTATCGACTCCATCCACAACGGAACGTTGGTAAAGGCAGCCACGCAGAAGGATCCCGTGTTTGGCTTTGATGTAGTCAGCGAGTGTGCCGGGGTGCCGTCAGAGGTGCTAATTCCAAAAAACACCTGGGGCGATAAGGCCGCATACGATGCTGCGGCCAACAAACTCGCCACACTGTTTACAAATAATTTTAAGACATACCAAGAAGGCGTGAGTGCTGAGGTACGTGCAGCGGGACCAGTAGTCCGCTAGAGACGGCACCGATTTTCTTACTACGGCCAGCTCCTTGAGGATTTGCGGCTAAATCTAACCAGATGTATGGTAGGGTATCCGCTATGCGCTCGACCACTGCCGCCTCACTGCTGAAAGAAATTACCTCACGACAGGAGTGCCCAGCGTGTGTGGTAATTATCTCCCCGGATCGAATCAGGAGAGAGCGAGCCCTGGGATTTGTGCTCGGACATTTCGCAAAGCGCGCGCCAAAGCCATCTACCTTTAGCTTCTCCGAGCAAGGACGCGCAAACCCGACCTCACTGCTACGCGACTTACGTGAGCCGTCTCTCTTTGATCCTGTTAGGTTCGGAGTTCTAAAAGGGATAGAGGCCGCGCGAGCAGCCGATGTCGAACCGATCTCAGAGTTTCTCCAGCTCCAGGTCCCCGGCGTTCATCTTTTGCTTGTAGGGGCCTCTCTGCCTAACACACCCAACTTCAAAAAATTTCTCGAGAAGGCAGCGACGATAGTTTCGTTTGAGCCACTTAAGGGTGCAGACCTCAGTCGCTGGACAGAACGCGAGCTCAAACACTGCGATGTGCGGGGAGCCGACGACGCGGTAGTCGAGCTTCTCATTTCATTAGCCGGCGAGGAGCCCGAAGCAATCGCCAAGCTAATCGAAAAGTTTTCGCTATACGTAGGAGACTCTCCAGCGACAACGCAGGCACTTCGCTCCCTAGAACCGGGGCGGGCAAGTGCGAGTGATTTCGAACTTGCAGAGACAATGCTCGGAAAAAATCGGGCCGCGACTGAGGCGCTCCTACATCAACTCATCGCTCAGGGTTCGAGCCCTTTTATGCTTATCGGACTCCTCACTAAGACCTTCTCAACCATTCTTCGAATGAGAGCACTCGCGGACAAGGGTCTTTCTCAGGGCGATATTAAGGCAGACCTTGCTATATCCCCGTGGCTCTTCTCCAAGTACCTTCCGTTGGCGAGGCGCATACCAACTGCAACTCTCACCAGAGCCCTTGCCGCGTTAGCGGAAGCCGATTTTCGTTTAAAAGATAGGTCTCTTGGGCCAGCCGCCGTTTTCAGTTCAGTAGCGAATGCAGTCACGAGGGGCCTCTAGGGTGAATCGACGTAGCCTTCCCCTCTTTGGCATCTGCATCGTGGGAGCGCTTTCACTCACCCCAACGTGCATGGCCGAGCGAAGCTCAAAGCTCTCTCATCAGCATACGAAAAAGAACGCGGCTCGCGTAACTGAGGTCACTTCTCACGCTAGCGATCATACTTCCTTTCGAGGCTGGGACTATCTCGCACATCGCCTACGACAAAACGGAGTAGATGAAGGTGACATCATCGCACTCTACGCCGATGCGCGTATGCCTCGATTCACCTATATTCCATTTAGTGTATACCCCAAGGAGCCAGCATCTATTTACTCCACCTTCAACAAGCCTCGATTTGAGGAGATGGGGGCGACATTCATTCGAGAGAACAAATCCTCTTTTGATGCTGTGGAGCGAACCTTGCGAGTTCCTCCGGAAGTAGTTACCGCTATCCTCGTTATCGAATCGCAGATAGGCAAGAATACGGGGCATGAGATGATCGCCTATCGCCTCTCGCGCCTCGCTTCTGCGAATGCCCCAGAAAATCTCACTCACAACTACAAGTTGCAAAGAAAGAAATATCCCAAGGTCACATTCGATCAAATTAAACGCCGTGGTCGCTACCTCGAGCACACGTTTCTACCCGAGATACCCGCGCTCATCGCAATTGCGAAACAGAATCATGTCGACCCGCTGACTATTAAGGGCTCAAGCGCCGGGGCATTCGGCCTCCCGCAGTTCTTACCCTCGGCATTTATCCGCTACAGCCGGGATGGCGATAAAGACGGTGTTGTATCTCTTCACAACCCACAGGATGCTCTCTGGTCTACCGCCAATTACCTTGCGAGCTTTGGATTTCGTTCCACTATTCCCCTTCAGGAGAAACGCTCTATTATATGGCGCTACAACAAAAGCAAAGCCTACATCGATGCCGTTTTGAGGCTAAGTCAAGGAATTAAATCACGATTATCAGACTAGGGACGCGCCCTTCTCGCTTCCTGCTCGCAAACGACTAACACGAAATAGGTTACCCCCGAGAACCGATTGAGGTACAACTCCTCTCATTCGGGCTCTCATCGGGAGGTATCCGATATGTCTCTTGAACTTACAAGCAAAGAACAACATCCGAACTGCCTCACCGCGCATCTGCCCGCGCACGGGCCGGAGTGGAGTTCGTCCAGCATTAACCAGCTTTTCGAGTCTGCTCTCAAGCACCCCGATCCTGAACATCCGCCGCTCTGCCAGCACACCATCGCCAGACTCATCGAGGACGGTAATTTCGAAGCGATTATTGATGGCCTTCAATATATTCTGACTCGAGCAAACTTAGTCGATATGTGGAAGCTTACATACGGAGAGCGACTGCCAGCTGAAACAATCCTTGAGCGAATAATCCCAACTCCAACTCTACTTCCACTAACACCAGCTCAACACGCCGTTGCCACCATGATGCACGCGCTACACTCAATTGGCCTCGATTCTGGTTGGCACCCCAGTGAACGCGCACTTGAGATACTTGAGCCCTACTCGTCGCAACTTGATCGAGACCTAATAATACCGAAATCGGCTTACTCATTTCGCCTTGTTGGAGCAGCAAGCCTTATCGCCGCGCAAACAAATCTGAATGAGAGCGCAGCGCCATCTGGAATCACAGTGCTGCGGGTTGCGAGCGAAGCTGAAGTTCCTGCAGTCATGGTAACGGCCCATCACTCACTCGGCGGCGACGCGGTGCCACTCGTTGCCGAATACACCCGAAGCGAAAACATTCTTAATGGCAAGGTTTGGTGCAATCGAGACGCCACCAATCCTGCTGACGCTGATATTTTTTGGACCTCCAAATACTTGACCGAATCGTGGACAGTAGCCTGTCACAGACTCGCAGAGAAAGGGCTCGCTCGCGGCAGCGTGCTGGCCATTGTGGAGGACTTCGGACAGAATCCATTTGATACACCAGCGAAACGAGAGATCAATCAGGCTATGATGCAAGGCATCGAAGCTTCGCCTCTGCGAGAACTTGTCGTTCATGTCGTACGAGATGAGCAGCAAGCCAAGGCGCTTCTTAGCCAGGGAAACGTCGCGGCAGTTATCACCGACCTGTTTTTACCCATGCGCGCTGGCTCTCATGCCAAGGACTCGGGAGAACGGGAAACAAGACAGATTCTTCGACGCTTTCTCGATGATTCACAGATCGATTCTATCATCTCCAAAGCTCGGTCAATGGAATGTGTTGTGGGCGCTGTGTTTAAGCGCGAATTTGACCGCCTACTCACCCTTGCCTAACTATCAACGCTTCAAGGATGGCGATCCTGAACGCTGTCGCCGCAAGGCGCGTATTCCGATCCACCACAAAGCGCGACATGATGCTGCAACGCCCTGCGCTACAACATCCGGCCAGATAAGAGCAGCATTGCTACCGTAAAGTACAGAACCAACCCGGCCACATCGACTAAGGTCGCCACGAAAGGCGCCGATGATGTGGCTGGATCAAGCCGCAGACGCTTCAATGCGAGAGGAAGCATCGAACCTGCCACCGTACCAAGGGTGACGACTCCCATGAGAGCGAAAAAAACAGTAAATGCGAGCGCCAACCAATACGGCCCGTATACAGGGGAAAATTGCGACCAAATTACTACTCGCATAAAGCCGACGAGCCCCAAAATAGCTCCTAGCGTGCCACCAGCTACTAATTCACGGCGCAGAATCTGAAACCAATCTCGGGTTCTAATCTCGCCAACCGCCAGCGCGCGAATAACAAGCGTGGAAGCCTGACTCCCTGAGTTTCCACCACTTGAGATAATCAGTGGCACAAACAAAGCAAGTACGACGGCTTTTTGAATCTCATCCTCAAAGTGAGACATCGCTGAGGCGGTGAACATCTCCCCAACAAAAAGAACGATTAGCCAACCAGCGCGCTTTCGAATAAGTGTAGCAACTGGGGTACGTATGTAGGCGTCTTCGAGCGCTTCGCTACCTCCAAGTTTTTGGATGTCCTCCGTAACTTCCTCTTCCTGAACGTCAAGAATGTCATCGACCGTGACGATTCCCAACAGCATCCCCTGCGAATCAACTACCGGCAACGTTGGACGGTTGTATTTCTTGAAAAGCTCTACTGCCTGCTCTTGGTCAGCTGTGACCTGAAGCGCCTCGAACTTATAATTCATCAGCGAGACCACCTCTTCATCGAGCGAGGCGAGAAGAAGATTTTTTACAGCTACCTCATCAACCAGGATGCCCTTTGAATCGACAACATAGAGCGTATCGAGGGAATCACTCTCTTGGCCATGCGCTCGAATGTGATCGAGCACCTCACGAACTTTCCAATCCTCATGGATAGTAAGAAAGTCAGGCGACATAAGACGCCCAACGCTACCCTCTGGATAACCCAGCAGTGTGAGCGCAACATCTCGCTCCTCTTTGGGCAGAAGCGCCAGAAGCTGCCGGGCCGCTTCAGCGGGAATCTCCTCAAGAAGCGCTGTCCGGTCATCAGCCGCCATCTCATCGAGAAGCCTGGCCGTCTGCCGATCTCCTAATCCACTGAGAATAGTCCGCTGAAGATCAACATCCAGCTCAGAGAAGATCTCAGCGGCAATTTCGCGTGGAAGGATTCGAAAAATCAACACACGCTCCTCATCGGAGAGCTGCGCGAGGAGCTCGGCAATTTCTACCGGCGCGCTGTCGACAAGGGCATCACGCAGGGAATGAAGTTCCCTCTCCGCGATTAATACCTGTACCTCTTCAACTGAAATCATGACTGTGAAGGATCCCCCCCGCCGATACTCCGTAGGATCGACGAGAGTCTATCAATTATCATGAAGTGTCCACCACCCTTTACCTGATGAAAAACGCTTCCTTGGATCTCTTTTTGAAGAAATGTCGCCATCGAGAGGGGCACATACGTGTCAGCATCACCATGCCAGATCGTTGTCGGCACCTCGATCTGACGCAGTAACGGGCGCCATTCAGTCAGAAACAGCAAAAACTCGGTCACAGCGCCTCTCGCCCCCTGACGCAGCGACTCGCGAATATTCTTAGCGAGCACTATCCGCACATCGCGGCGAGCGACTATCTCACGGTCTACTGCGGGAAGGAGGGCCCCGAACCATACCATCGCCGTTGCTGGCACTGCCCGCCACATTGAGGCAAGGGCATGGATCAAAAACCCTGCGAGCCACGGAATGCGCAGCCCTAATAGAAGCAAAACCCTGTTGGCGAGATTAAATCCGCCAAGCGCCTCAGGCGCAGTCAGGGGACCTAGCCCGCTCACCAAACACAGCGACGACACCCGTCCTTTGAGCAACGCTGCGGCGGCAACCGCCGTCGGAGTACCACCAGAAACACCAAGGATTGCGAAATGGTCTATGGCGAGGTGATCTGCGACAAGAGAAACATCCTTTGCCCAGTCCTCGAATCGGCGCTCCCTGCTCCAGTCAGATCCTCCAAAACCCGGTCGGTCGATTGCGACAATCGTAATACCCTGCGCCAGGGCCTCACGGTGTGCCACAGCCGCCTCAATCCGACAGGCGGGGAATCCATGGCTATAAAAGACCACTCTTTTACGATCTCGTGCCCCAAATAACGCGCACTTTACCCCTCTTCCATCTGAGTGGCGAAGCAGGAGCTCGTGTTCCCGATTATTGGGCTCACTTACGAGCCCTGGTGTAGCGTCATTTCCGCTCATTACCCATGTATATCAACCACGCCGCCAAGCCGAAACCGATGATCAGGCGCAACAATCATGCTACCCTCCCCCCATGCGACCCGCCCTTGTAGTCACAGCCCTGATGTGCGAAGCCACACCCCTCATCGATGCGTGGGGTCTACGACCTCTGCGTAGGTCCGAGGTGGAGGAGCGATTCCAGCTCTTTTACGGCGATGGGGTCTACGTGGGGGTCTCAGGCATCGGCAAACTGAGGTCGGCGGTAGCGACATCTGCACTACTCGCGCACCTGCGAAGCCAAGATCTCACACCACTCGCTATCAATATCGGCATAGCTGGCTGTCCTGCCGGACTAGCCCGCCTCGGGGATCTTATTCTTGTTCACAAGGTTCGGGACGTGGCAACGAACTCACGGCTCTATCCGGATATCCTCATTAAACACCATCTAAAGGAATTACCGCTCGACACACACGACCATCCCGTTACAACACCTCCCAGTGAGCAGGCGCTTGTCGATATGGAGTGCTCTGGATTTATGCAAGCGGCGACAACACTCGTATCACCCAGCGAGACCGCCGTACTAAAAGTTATATCCGATCACTGTGACGGTACCAGACTCTCGCCAGAGCAGGTTTCCCAACATCTCGGTGCTGTGTCTGACCAAATTACTGCCGTTATCACATCACTTCGAAGTGAACTACCGGCGCCGCTGCAGCTACGTACTGAAGATATCCAGGCCCTCGACTTTGCTACGTCTCACGCGAGGCTCTCAGTTACACAGCGGATCGAACTTGAACGCGCAATGCTTGCCACACGAGCATCAGGAAAAGCGTTACCTTCAGAGTTTCACTCAATTCTTGCACAGCCAATTAAGAGTAAGGACCAACGCCGAATAGCGTTCGCTGCCCTCGTAGCGGCACTCCGAGGAGAAGAGCTCCCGTGACATTCCTACCACTCTTTTCACATATCTATATCGAGGACGCAGCGCGGGAGTATCCACTCACCGAGCACATACTCGCTCGATTTCCGAAAGCGCAAACGATCTCGATTCAAAACTACAAAGAGGTCTTCAACCGTCCCCGTCAACGTTGGGAGCATCAGCGGCAATCACTTAAACTGATCCTAGCCGCAAGACGAGATTCGTTTTTGTACCCAGGTAGCTCGTTTGTCCCCAACTTTGACCACACTCGGTTTTTCTACACGACCCCTATCCTCAATTGCGTCTACGGCTGCGAGTACTGCTATCTTCAAGGACTCCTCTCATCACCAACAATGGTCGCGTTCGTGAATCACACTGCGTTTACCGAAGCGGCAGCACGCGAACTAAGCGGCTCAACACCAGCGTACCTCTGCATCTCGTATGACACAGACCTACTAGCGATTGAGGATATCTTTGGTTACTGCGCCGAGTGGATCGAGTTCGCGAAAAGCCACCCACACGTAACGATTGAGATCCGCACTAAGAGCGCCAACATACGAGCGCTCGAGCATATAACGCCACCTTCAAACGTTATCCTCGCCTGGACGCTGTCCCCTGATGACGTCGTAAAACGATTCGAGCATAAAACGCCCTCGCTCCAGGCTCGCCTCAAGGCGATCGCGCATGCGCAAAAGCTTCAGTGGCGAGTACGACTCTGCTTTGACCCAATTTTACGAGTCAAAGAGTGGCAGAAACACTATCAAGAGCTGGTTGAAACTACTTTCGCGACCATTGAACCCAACGCCCTTGCTGACGTGTCGCTTGGCGTATTTCGAATCAACAGCGGCTACTTACGAACCATGCAAGAACAGCGTCCCGACTCGCGGCTTGTCACCTACCCCTACCATGTTCAAAACGGCTCCGCCTCGTATACCGACGCCGAGCGACAAGAAATGATCACTCACGTTTCAGAGCACACGTTGCGTTCTATTCCAAAGGAGAAGCTATGTCCCGTCCCGTGGCAGTGGTAACAGGATCAAGCTCAGGTATCGGCGCCGCCATCACTGAGAGTCTTTTGGCGAATGGCTGGGCGGTATGCGGCATTAGCCGCCGCGCGGTGACACACGAATCTCCGTATTATTCGCACTATCAAGCCGACCTTACAGACACAGCGCAGATCGAGCGCGCGGTTACGTCGATACTCGAAAGCTATAGCGCGACTGCGGCAAAGGACTGCGAGATACAAGCGCTTATCAATAACGCGGGCGTTGGGCACTTCGCTCCACACGAAGAGCTGTCACTTACTCAGATTGAAGCGCTAACGAAGGTTAACCTCCTCGCTCCACTGATTCTCTCAAAACTTCTCTTACGGACACTCAAGGCGACGCACGGATCAATTATAAACATCAGCTCATTCTCCGCCCACGAGAACAGCTCGTTTGGCGCCGCGTACGCCGCGACAAAAGCGGGGCTACGTCACTTTGGAAACTCACTCTTTGAAGAATGCCGCAAAAG
>OMII01000174.1 GCA_900299055.1 Pseudomonadota bacterium
ATCAGTGCATCCATCGAGCACAACGATGATCTCCGAAGCAGGAAGTGTTTGAGATAGGACTGATTCGAGTGCGGAGCGCAGAAAGTCGCCGTAATTGTGGCATGGAATGATTACCGCGTAGGCTAGCTCAGGGTTGGTAACCGTCGAAACCGGAGAATCCCAGCGCACAGGTAGCTGCGATAGAGTGAGTTTTTGCACGCGTTTGGTGCGAAGCATCGAGAGTGCTGGGCGAGGAAGGACAAGATCTTCAATGAAACCCAGCGCCACGCCGCACACAAATCCCAGGGAGCTCAGAATAGCCTTGGCGAGAGGCGTCACAAACACACCAGAAAAACTAGTGGTAATGCTTATCAATAGCGCTGAGGCCACAGATATCGCATAGAGGCTGCCATAGCGAACAAGATCTGCGCGGAGCATAGGCCGAGAGCGGCCTTGCTCCACAATTGAGTGTGCCGTTGTTGAATACTTAGCTAGGAGCTGTAGGACTGGGCGTAGTGGCCACGTGTAGCGAACCAGATCTGTGTAGTTGAAAAAGAAGCTACCCACGAGAGAAAGAAAAAGTCCGCACAGAAGAGCCTGCCAGGTCCCTATGTGCCATACGGAGGTCTCGTTTGGCGCAGTTTCTGGTGTTACGGTTCCTAATGAAGGAAATAATGGTGCAAGCGTCAGAAGCAGGGTTCCGGCGCACACAAAAACAAAGGAGAGCCGCTTGTACGTGGCGTTCATATACCAGTGCCTGACGAAAGACATCGCAGCGAGAACGCTACCTTATCAACGGGGGCATTTCAATGTTGAAGAGGTCTTAGAGCTGGCTTGATAGCAGTCTAAGCTGTCGCGCGATTACGGGTAGGACAGACGTCTGGAACGGTTTTTTTAGACGCGTATTCTCCTCGACTTCTGCAATCGTCGCTATAATCGCATCTTTATGTTGAGTTGCTGAGAGGCGTTCGGTATGAGTGCCTCGCGTGTTGCTCTGAGATGCTAATAGGCGCCCCACAATGACTGAGATGCTCCGGCGTATCTCTTGATACGCTCCTGTAATTAATTCCTGCTCCCACTTATTCGAGGATTCCAGCGCGTTTTCGAATCTGAAGAGTGAGTTAATCTTAAGCAACTCAAGACACTGCGAGACTGCACGTGCCACCTCCCTGACATCTTGATTGTACTCTCGCGCACACCATAGAACTTCAAGAATCATGTTAACCCGGCGATAGAGGCTTAGCAGGACAGCATCGTTGGATAAGGCCCCTCTGCCGGAGTACTCAGTTACGCGCGCCTCAACGCGGCGCAATTCATCCCCCGCAAAGACAAGTTGAGAGTGATCAGTTAAGGTCAGGAACGCGTCTCGATATAGGCGTATCATGTCCCCAAGGGCCATATCACCAACCGAGAGGGCGGTGCCATGAGTCTGTAAAAGCCAGGCGCTAGCTCGGCGTAACGCGATTCCCGTATCGATCCACAGCGAGCTAAACTTTTCCCAGTTCCCAACGATATCAGTGTCGCGAAGTCTTCGTCGAAGAGGGCCGGTCCCGAGAATTGTGTCAGCAGCAAGGACGCATTGTATTGCATCAGTGACCGAGGCATTTCCAGAGAAGACCACACTGGGTAGAAAAGGCATACCTACGGCTGGTACACACTCGGCCACAACCTCGTTGGCGATAATGTCGTCGCGTAAGGCATGGCTGAGTACTTCTTGTCGAAATTCCGACTGGATACGGGTGGGAAAATACTGGAGCAGGAAAGGCTCAAGCATCGGATCGGACAAAATCGATGATCCTCGAAGCCCCTCCTTGAGCCACATCTTCGTGGCCGCGCTGCAAACAGCGAGTTCAGGCCTCGTCATACCGGATCTATTAGAGCTGCGAAGGTCAAGTTCAAGTTCGTCTGGGAGCCCGTCTCTGTTACGGTCAAGATACCCGCCTCGATGCATTTCCCGGATAAGATGACGATACTGATCTAGATTAAGGGGAGATCGTGCCGCTGCGATTGAGAGCATGAGTGATTGGTCTCGATTGTGCTGCAGCACAGCGTCTACGACTTCTGAGGATATCTCTTGCAGTAATAGGTTTCTATGCTCGAGTGAAATAGATCCTTTTGCGACGAGTGGCGATAGGAGCAGTTTGAGATTAACTTCGTGATCGGAGAGATCAACGCCACCGGAATTATCGATAGCATCGGTGTTTATGCGACCACCCTTGGTGCTAAACTCTATCCGCGCTTTCTGAGTGCATCCAAGGTTGCCACCTTCACCTACAACCCGGGCGCGTACCTCGTCGGCGTTCACCCGCACTCCGTCATTTGCTCCGTCGTTTACATCTGAGTGTGATTCTGTCCGTGCCTTAACATACGTCCCGATACCGCCGTTCCACAGCAGGTCGACCGGGGCTCTACGAAGGAGAGAAATAAGAGTTTCTCCATCAACGGTGGCAGGAGTTTCATCTCCGAGCCCAAATGCGAGTCTCATTTGTGGGGTGACGGCAATCTCTTTGTCGAAGCGGCCAAAGACCCCACCGCCCGCTGAAATAATTCCCGGATTGAAGTCTGACCACTGAGACCTGGAGAGAGCGAAGAGCCGTTTCCGCTCTTCGAACGATTTACGAGTATCTGGTGTAGGATCGACGAAGATGTGTTTGTGATTAAATGCTGCTACGAGAGCAATAGAAGAACTCAATAGCATCGCGTTTCCAAATACATCGCCTGACATATCGCCGATACCGACAACGGTGAAGGATTTGGAGGGATCAATACCGAGATCCTTGAAGTGTCGTAGGACGCACTCCCAGCCACCTCGAGCTGTAATGCCGTACTTCTTGTGGTCATAGCCGGCGGAGCCGCCCGAAGCGAACGCGTCGCCGAGCCAGTAGTTGAATTGCGATTGGGCGATACTGTTAGCAACATCACTAAATGTTGCGGTGCCTTTGTCGGCTGCTACAACGAAATACGGGTCCGGATCATCGTGGATTACGCACCGTGGTGGCGAGACTATTGATTCATGTACCCGATTGTCCGCGATGGTTAGGAGCGCGGTTATATACTCTCGATACCCTTCCTCTACTGCCTTCGGAACAAGCTCTGGTTTTTGGGGTAGGTTTTTGACGATGAACCCACCTTTGGCGCCGCTTGGTACGATGATGACGTTTTTGACCTTTTGGGTCTTCATGAGCCCTAGAATCTCGGCTCGATAGTCGTCGAGTCGCTCGCTCCGGCGGATTCCACCACGCGATACTTTTGAACTTCGGAGGTGAGTGCCTTCAACGCGGGGTGAGAACACGAATACTTCAAAAAGCGGCCTGGGGTGGGGCATGAACTCAACTTTCTGCGACGCTACTTTGAAAGCGATTGTAGGATGCCCTGTGTAAAAATTAGTACGAACCGTATGCTTTACGAGACTAGATAACCCCTTCAATATTCGGTCGTGCGTAATGTCAGTAACTCCCCGCAGGGCGACCAGAAGCTCAGCCTCTATCTCGGCGCACTGGGTGCGCCGATCTGCCAAGGAGGTAGCGCGCTCCGGATTAAAGGCGGCTTCAAAATATCGGAGTAGTTGCCATGCGACAGCTGGAGCGGCAGCCACCGCTTTCCACATAGTTCGTTTCGTGGATGCTTTGTGTGTCTGCCATAGGAAAGCACAGTACGCGCGTAATAATTGTATCTGCTCGACAGAAACAGGTATTCGCCGGAGGAGTACATTGAGGGGGTCGTCCAGTCCGGTGCCGAGTGCTATCTGCTCGAGGCCTGGAGCGACACGACCGTTAAACGTGTCAGGTTCCAGCTGCTCACGATCGTATGCTCGTACGTCACACTTGAGCACGTGTAGTTCTGAGTTGTTGAGCCTGAGCGTATACGAATTCGCGTCCAAAACTTCCAGGCGGATGTTTTCAAGCACTGGCACCGCTCGGCTGATAGAGATCGATGATGTAGCAGAGATAAACGTCAACGTTGGAGTTTCGGAGAGCCCAGTGGGGCAGAAAAGCCCTACAGCGAGAGATTTTGTTGCTGAGAGAGATCGAGCGAGACGGTAGTCAACGAGAGCCTCAGGAATCGATATGGCGATCTGGTAATCATCTGGAAACGATATTGAAAGAGAAGTGTCCGCGGGGAATTGCTCGTCGCGTGATTCAGTGAATGAGTCATGCCAGCTTACCGTGGCTCGTTGCAGAGCCCGAGTAAGAGACTCGTGATTGCGACTAATCACCGCATGGGTGAGAGGAGTGCTCACATACAATCGAAGCTGTCGTTTCTTGCTCGAGTCGATATGGATGTCACTTGAGTTAGCGGACGCCCCGAGGTGAGTCTCGATCAATGTCTGAAGTGAGTCTCGTAGGCCGGCGCTATAGCGCTCGGGGGGCAAGACCACCAGTGTAAGAGCTCGTCGGCCCGGCGAGTCAACATAGGTATACGAGCGGGCATCATCTCGAGAGAAGACACCGAGCGCCAGCTGTGCGAGTGCGCGCAGCTCTGCCACGGGTAGTGTAAGCGCCTCGTCGGTGGGCATATTGTCGATAACTTCTTCGACATACTTATAGTCGTGCGAGTTAGGGGGAGTGTTCTCACGAGCGAGTACTTGAGCCAGCTTGCCGCGTAATAGCGGCACATCTTGTGCTTCGTAGGCCCACGCCTTGGAAGTTAGGTAGCCAACAATTGAAAACGTCGATGAGCCTCCGGAGACAACCACATGAAGTAGTGCGGCGCGTCGGTGCACTATTGATGCTAAGCGGAGCTTGTGAACTGACAGATGAGTTTTGCGTGTCGCCGCGAGCTTAAGATCTTCGGCTACTTCAGCTTCCAAGGCGTTCTGAAATGAGCCGTCGAGCGACCAAATGCCGCATCCACTTGTTCTTGTATGCGCGCTTGACCATGTCGATGTTCCGAGAAAAAAGAAGCTGCCAGAGGTGAGCCACGATAGAAAAGTCCGGCACTCCTCACTTGAAATATCGCCCCAATCGGTTGGTAGTGTTGACTGCTCTCCGAGCTCTCGGTTGCGAGTCTCCTTTATCATCTTCTCGTGATCCGTCACAACCTGACGCAGTGCGTGCAAAGCATCGTGTATTTTAGCTACCGTAGGTTCAACTTTTTCGGAGTCACGATCGTGAATCTCTATGTAAGAAACTGCGAGCGCAGAGCCTCGTGCCGATATAATCGGGTGCTGAAAGCACTCTAGATGAATTCCCGCTTCATGCAGACGCTCGGCGATGGACGTGACGATGAACGGGTGGTCATCGAGTGCTATAAAGAGAGCTGAGGCATCCTCCATGCGCTTGTGCTGAATAGCGATCTTAGAGGTCGTAAGGGGCTGTTTGGAAATTACCTCCAAAAGGCCCGTGAGTATCGCGGCAACACATGAGGGTGTTTTCTGTCTCAGAAAATCATTGGGAGCGCGGGCGCATAGCAGATCAAGAAAGAGCGCGGCGCGCGATTCGAGATCAACTGCGCCAGGTAAAGAGATCGTGCTGAGAGTGTCTATGGAATCGCGACTCAGAAGCTTCGATACTTCTTGAACAAACACCGTCGAAAAAAGGTTCGATGCTGGAGGAGTGCTTGATGCCGCTGTCATGATATCCCGGGGCCGAGCCAACGTGGGTTGCCGAGCCGCTGCTTCCCATTTCTTTGGCGAAGCAGTGTGCTAGTCCAAGCTTCGAGTATAACCCGTTCGGCTGATCCCAGCACCGAGATAACTCGCTGGAGCTCTACGGGCGGGGCCGGTGAGCCTCGAGCTGGCCTTGTGGAATCAATAGGTTGCGACGATCTGAGGCGCTCAAATAAGGTTTTACAATGAAATTAGGCTCGGAACATACAGATTGCTGCTGGTCTACCGAAACCCTCCTATAGGCGCGCGAAGAGGCGTCAATTCCCTGCGGGAGATACCCGCGCCGACAAAGTAAGGGGGGTAAACCAAACAGAGTCGGGCAAACGTGGGCGTGTAGTCCGGGTGGTATTTTTCGGGGAAACGTATGGTCACGGTATCCGCTCTAGACGGGGCTCACTCGTCAGCGGCTAGCGTGCTGACAGTGAGGTTGTACCATGAGTGACTTTTCGTTTGACCCATCAGGTCGGTCGGCATTCCAGAGGCTGAATGCCGCTTCGACACGTACTGCAGGCTCGGAGCCGCCCCGGAGAGACCGTGGTGAGCGACCGGTATCGCAGGACGAGGGAGTTAGGCAATCTCAAGTTCTTGCGGGGCTTGAGAGGGCTGTGGACGCTACGCGAGAGACCGCAAATACCCTTAACAGCGCGCGTGAGGTGGTAGCCGATGTGCGAGCCGCTAATCAGGCCTCGGCGGCGTCCCGCGTACGGGACGTTGAGAGTGCCGCACAGGTAGCGGATGGCGCATCAGAGCGAATCGCGCGGTTCGGGCAGGAGGCTAGTGAGGCACAAGCGGCCCAACTCAGCCCTGCTGCCATTCAGCGGCTGCTGGGATAGGGGTAAGTAGTACTATATTCAGGGCTTATGTATCCTGGTAGGACCCCGAGCGTGAGAACGCGCGGGGTCTTTTTTTATGGGCCAGCAAGGCCTGTGGCCAGCAACACATAGAGATTCTGATCAGATGCGCGACGAGGTTCCACAGCCTTAGCCAAGCCCCTCAAATCCCAACAGTAATTACGCATCGAGCGTTTGTACTGAACGCGTGGATATGGTATCTCACGCCGACAGTTTCGAGTCATTGTTCCAGGCAAAGAATCAAGACTCACTGACTCGCGAGGGGTTCGAACCGGCGAGGTTCAATCACGGTAGCTGTTCAAAGAAACGATCGGCTCAAGAAGGACACACTATGGTCGCATTTCGCTTTAAAAACGTTTGTCTCGAGTCGGTCGCTATCACAGTTCCTCCGCAGACACTCACTTCTGCCGAGATAGAGGATAGGCTCGCGGGAGTGTACAAAGATCTTGGACTTCCGTTTGGGACGCTCGAGCGTTTGACCGGAATCTCCTCTCGTAATTTCTGGGACATCAAGGAGCGACCAAGTGTCCTTGGCGCCGCCGTAGCTCGGCAGGCGATCGATAAGTCAGGGTTGAAGTTCGAGGATATTCGCGGGCTCATGAGCTGCTCTGTTACTCGTGATTACTTCGAGCCTGCGACGGGATGCTTGATGCACCGCAATTTAGAAATGGGCGAAGACTCAATCGCACTTGATATCAGCAACGCGTGTCTTGGTTTCATGGACGGAATTTTCTTCATGTCCAACTTGATAGAAACCGGCATCATCAAGGCTGGAGTAGTTGTTTCCGCGGAGCACACGCGATGCATCGTTGATACAACATTCAAGAATGTACTTGAGGGGCAGGGGCTCTCGCGTGATCAGCTGCTGCGAATGTTGCCGACTTTTACGATCGGTTCTGGAGCTGTGGCGTACGTGCTGTGCCACGAGAGCATCTCGAAGAACAAGCATCGCATCCTTGGTGGTGCGACGCGCTCAGCTACGCAGCACTGTGAGCTATGTGTTGGAAACGTTGACTACCACCTTGTTGATTCCCCACCGCTTGGTCCTGTTATGGAGACGGAGTCGTCGAAGCTTATCGCCGCCGCCGCGGTTCTCGGTGGACACACATGGCGAGATAGTTCAGAGGTGCTTGGCTGGACAAAGGACGATGTTGATCACGTGTTCTGTCACCAGGTAGGACGTCAGGTAAACGAGGCCTTCTACAATCAGTTGGGGCTCGATCACACCAAGGAATTTATCATCTATCCGACGCGCGGTAACCTCGTGTCTGCTGCGCTGCCGACGTGCTTTGCAGTCGGGCTTGACCAGAAGGATATCAAGAAAGGTGAGAAGATCATGCTGACTGGATTCGGCTCGGGTCTCAACTCGCTCTTCTTAGGTATCGAGTGGTAGAGGCTGGGAACGCGTACGTGACAACACAGCTCCTTCCATTTCAGTCGAGATTCGTATCCGTTGCGGGGTACCGTATGCACTATGTGGATGAGGGAAGTGGTCCCGTCATCCTCTGCCTGCATGGAAACCCCACCTGGTGTTACCTCTACCGAAACGTCATCCGTGAGCTTCGTGACTCTTTTCGAATCATAGCTCCGGACTTCTTAGGGTGTGGACTCTCCGATCGAACACCTGGAGTTCAGTATCGGGCGGTGGATCGCATCAACCAGCTCGTAGAATTCGTGAACGCTCTTGGACTCACAAAGTTCTCGATGGTGATGCACGATTGGGGTGGGCCACTTGGAACTGGCTTCATGCTCCGCAAGCTCGAGTGTATCGAGCGAATCGTTTATCTAAACACTACACTTACTGAAACTGAGAGCCTTCCTCCGGTTATTAAGTTGGCTGCGATGCCAGTTGTTGGAAAGGTGTTAACACGACACACACCAACGTTTGTAAAGCTCACTACCTCGATGGGAGCCTTCACGAATCTCACCCCAGAGGTGAAAGAAGGCTACCTTGCCCCATACTCCACTCGGCAACGTCGTGACGCGATCTGGGACTTTGTCGCTGATATTCCATTCGACGCTTCTCATCCGACATATTCTCAGATGGTTGAGATCGCCGCTGGCCTACCAAAGATCGCTCAGAAGCCAGTTAAGATAATTTGGGGCCTGCAAGATCCGTGCCTCCACCGCGAGATGCTCAGTAAGGTCGCGGCGCACTTTCCCAAAGCAGAGTTGCTTGAGATCGCGGAAGCTTCGCATCTGGTGCTCGATGACGCGCCACAGATTGCTATACCAGCAATCAAAGAGTTCTTCTCGCGCCCATCAGAAGCGCTGGGCGCTAATCCCGGGGTTTCACGTGAAGAGGGGAGTATTCACGTTATCTACGATCAGGTGATGAGGATCGCTGAGGAGCGCCCAACGTTATCAGCGGTTATTACGCCACGCTGGGTGAGAGATCCAATCAACGGCAGCGCGTTACACTACTCACACACGACCTATGCCGAGCTTGCCAAGCTCGTGAATCAGTATCAGCGAGGTTTAGCCGACTTGGGGCTCGCGCCGGGAGATAGAGGGTTAATGCTCGTTACACCCGGCGCTGACTTCTTGGCTCTTAGTATCGCTATCGCTGGTCGTGGAGCTACTCCCGTGTTCGTAGATCCAGGAATCGGCCTAGAGCGACTGGAGCGCTGTATTCAAGACGCAGCTCCTCACGCGTTTATTGGCTCACCAAAAGCGCAGCTCCTTCGATATCTCAAACGCTCTCTTTTCCACCGAATAAAGTTCTACGTAACAGCAGCAGATTTCGCGTTTTCACGAGGTCAATCTCTGGGGCACTTTAAGCGCTATGCCAATGCTCCACTTGCTCCGATACCGCTTCCTGTTCACCAGGCAGATGGCGAGCTTCGAGCCCATAACGCGGCGATGATAGCATTTACGTCAGGCGCGACTGGTATCCCCAAAGGGGTAGTGATCACCAATGAGCAGCTTGCGGCACAGCTTAGAACAATTAGAGATGTCTTGGGCCAATCAGTTGGAGCGCGAGACCTAACGCTATTGCCGATCTTTTCGCTCTTTAACGTGGCCTTGGGAGTGGCAAGCGTGTTTCCATCGATGCCGGTTGGTAAGCCATTGGCACTCGATCCAGCACAAGTTGTAAAACTGGTTAATGACCTTGATATTGAAAGCTCATTTGGCTCTCCGACATTGTGGAACAAGATTGCAGAGTACACGTTCCGCACGGGTGGAAAGCTAGCGACGATAAAGCGCATCTTCATGGCGGGAGCCGCTGTAAGCGAATCTGTTATTAGACGGGTGAAGGGCGTAGTCCCAAACGCTACTATCTCAACTCCATACGGGGCGACAGAGGCTCTTCCGGTGACTTTTGTCACTGATGAGGAACTGGCTGGCACGACGTGGAGCCTAGCTCGCACAGGAGAGCAGGGGGTGTTAGTTGGGCGCGCTGTTCCGGGAATCCAGATTCGCATCATCAAGAGCTCCATTGATGCGCTGCGCACGATGGGTGATTGCGAGATCCTTCCGACGGGAGACATCGGCGAGATCATAGTCTCAGGAGAGAATTGCAGTCCTGAGTATCTCAATCGTCCCGAAGCTACTCGCGTCGGCAAGATCCTAGATGGTTCCAACTTTTGGCATCGGATGGGTGATTTGGGTTATCTGGATGAAGCAGGTAATCTCTACTACTGCGGCCGTAAGGCGCACTCCGTGTACACGGCTGAGCGCGCGTTTCATAGCGTACCCCTTGAAGAGATCTTCAACACGCTGCCAAAAGTAAAGCGCTCAGCACTGGTTGGAATCCGATCAGGCCGTGAGCCAGCGATCGTAATTGAGCCAACACCAGAGGCATGGCCGGAGACCCCAGAGGCTCAAGGAGTCTTTCGGGATGAGCTTAGAGCTCTTGCTGGCAAGAGCCCGCTAACGGCGAGCATTACGCAGTTCTTTTTTCACCGCTCATTTCCTGTGGATGCTCGTCACAACGCAAAGATATTCCGTGAGCAGCTGAGCGAGTGGGCAGATCGAGTTGTCTCTGAGCAGCAAGCCGCGTAGGCGCGTTCAACATGAGCCATAAGCGATACGTCATCACTGGAGGCGGGGGGTTCGTAGGAAAAGCCCTCGGTAAGATGTTGCGCGCTGAAGGTCACGCCGTGCTTGCGATAGCACGAAGCGCCTACCCTGAGCTTGCGGCTTTTGGTATCGAATCGGCGCGAGTTGATATCTCGTCCGACCCTCGGAGGTGGCAGTCACTCCTTGAGGGCGCCGATGGCGTTTTTCACACCGCCGCCAAAGTGGATATGTGGGGGGGGTATGAGGAGTTCTTCAACGTTAATGTTGTTGGAACACGAAATATTATCGCTGCGTGCAAAGCATCAGGCGTTGAAAATCTTGTTTTCACGAGCTCCCCAAGCGTTATCCACGATGGAAGCGATCTGCGTGGAGTAGATGAAAGCTATCCCTATCCGAGGCATTTCGACGCCTTCTACCCGCAAACCAAGGCGCAAGCTGAACAAGAAGTCTTGGCGGCGAATAACGGAGAGACGCTGCGTACTATTTCGCTGCGTCCCCATCTTATCTGGGGACCAGAAGACACGAACCTTATTCCGACAATCCTCGAGCGTGCTAGAGCTAGGCGACTCACTCGAATCGGTAGGGGTGAGAATCAAGTCGATGTGACTTTCATTGATGATTGCGTCCACGCACATATCCTCGCCATGAAAGCGTTGGAGGAGAATAATCAGCGTGCGCAAGGCCGGGCGTACTTCATTACGCAGGGAGAGCCTGTAAAGATGTGGCAGTGGATCGACCAGGTATTAGAGGCCCATGGCTTGTCACCTGTATCAAAGTCTATCCCGACAAAGCTTGCGATGGTGATAGCGTACACGATGGAGACAGTCAGTAAGGTACTTGCAGTGTGCGGGCTCAATAAACCGCCGCTACTGACACGTTTTCTTGTTTCTGAGATGGCAACGGATCACTATTTTTCAATAGAGGCGGCAGCGAGAGATTTCGGCTACGCGCCATGTTACACGATGAAAGAGGCGATGGAGAGGACCTTCGCCTGTAGTCGATAAGAGATCTCGATCATCCTAGCACCGACCGCGAATCTCAGTGCGACTCCACACAGCGGTAAATCTACCTACGAAAAACCCTCAGTCACCACAATCAGCGGAAGCAGAATCGTTGTAGGTCACGAATAGAGGTCAGGGAGGAGTGGCAGCAGAGACAAGACGAGTAGAGCTCTGAGAAGAGGTCACCGTGTCCCTGATCCACCAGCCGAATGGTCCAGGCGGTCCGAAGAACCCCACCAATCCACCGCAAGAGACGACCCCGGTAACGCCAGCGCCTATAGCTGGAGAGGCGAGTCTAGAATCGCTTCGGGCGACGTTTAATCAGCGACAAGAGGCGCAGATCGCGGAGTTTTTAAACGCCAACGGACTTGAGTCCAGCCAAAAGATCTACCAGAACTTAGCGACGGGTAGTTATGTATACCGCGCGCAGAAGGACGGCGGCGAGGTTATCGTCAAGGTTACAGTTCCCTCGGTATTTGAAGACGCCCTTGGTAGCGTGAAGTTCTCAGAGCAGTACGCGCACGGCGAAGCCCGCTCTCTGGAGTCGATAAACACAAGCGCCGCGCGATTATACCCCGAGCGAAAGTTATTTCCTGAACTACGGGGAAAAATTAGTGATGGTGAGCAGCTTCACGGAGTGTTGATAGAATATATTCCCGGCAAGACGGGGCAGGAATACCTCGAAGCGCTTACGATAGAAGACTCCCGAATGTCGGTGGAACATATGGTGAACTTCTTACGGAGCGGGCTTGCGGGGGTACGCTGCCTGCAGGACGCGGGATTGCGCCACCGAGACTTAAACCTGCGAAACGTTATTGTTGGGGAGCGTGGCGAGGCGACTATAATAGATTTCAATTTCTCCAAAGATCTCCAACAAACAGCGTGGACGATGATTGAGCCCGCGGGTTTTTATCCTACTGACGCGTATGGCCCCAGGGGTTCTAGCCCCTCTGTGGATAGCTACGCGATAGGGATGATGGCGCTGTCGCTCTATACGCGGCGCAAACCGTTTGAGCTTGTGGCTGCAAACGGGGAGCTCCAGCTAGACGATGTGAAGCTTGATCCCGGTGTTAAGAAGTTTCTCCGTAAGCTGTGCGCCAAAGACCCCTCTCAGCGATATCCGGATCCTGAGACTGCTCTGAAAGCGCTTTCAAAGATAAAGATACGTGGGGTAGAGGCGGTGGAGGAAAAGGTAGTGCCTCAGCGTGTGACGTTAGGGCAGCGTTTGGGGCAGTTTGTGGCGGGGATAAAGGCGAGATTAAAAGTCGGGTTGATCGACGGGCACCCGGCTGTAGTGGGTCAAATATCAGTAGACGGTCTGCAAT
Source organism: Pseudomonadota bacterium (assembly GCA_900299055.1). Lineage (GTDB taxonomy): Bacteria > Bdellovibrionota_C > UBA2361 > UBA2361 > OMII01 > OMII01. The sequence goes on from OMII01000174.1 coordinate 12,788, forward strand.
TCGATACGCTGCTGTCGGAAGGGTCGTTTAACAAATCACGAGAGGAACAACATGAGTATGCCGCAAAATTAGGTTACCGAATGGCGACTGTCGAAGAGAACAGGGCCTATGTTGAAGACCTTTTAGCGAAAGAGAAGAACGGAGCTATCAATGACGCGGAAAGGAACGCTCTAAAGACCTACCGAAAGAGGTACGTGCGGGGTAGGAGCTCTGGGGTTTTTGTTGACGCTGAACGAAGGTACGTGCGGGGTAGGACATACGTGCGGGATAGTACAACCGGGGCTTTTGTTGACGTGATGTATGAGAAAATCGGGATTATTAAAATTCCGCTTGATGAGGTCTTCAGCTTCAGCCACCACCCCGGCCACAAATGGCGCAACGGGCGCAACGACAATCATCCGAGCATCGGTGCGTTGTTTGTACGCGCTTCTGCGGATATAGCTCAGATAGCTCAAGAGATGGTTGATTCCTACGCATTCGATAAGAAAACGGGAGTCTCCACATTCACCGTTCCCGCCGGCGTTACCGATGTTGACGCGATGAGGGCCCTTAATGAGTATTTTAGGAAGAATTACTCTGGGTTCGGTAGAGACGCTGTCGATGCGGAAGATCTCGCTTGGTTTGAGGATTTGCCTAAAAAATACCCTGAACATTGTCAGGAGCGGGACTACTCGCAAGCTAGGCAGATCACGATCACGGGAGTAGTTGGGGG
>OMII01000175.1 GCA_900299055.1 Pseudomonadota bacterium
CGGCGACCACCGAGATCTACACAAGGAGTATCGTCGGCAGCGTCAGATGTGTATAAGAGACAGGATCTAGGGCGCTTGTAGGCTCATCGCAAACAATTAGTTTTGGATTGTGTACTAAAGCTCGCGCGATAGCGACTCGTTGCTGCTGCCCGCCCGAGAGTTGCGTTGGAAGAGCCGTTGACTTGGCTGCGAGCCCGACCCTCTCTAACATCTGGTTGGCGCGGTTGATCGCCTCTGTGCGTTGCGTACCAAGCAATAGGAGTGGAATTGCCACGTTTTCAGCAGCGGTAAGGGACGGTATGAGATTGTATGCTTGGAATACGAATCCAACATTTCTTCCACGATAGAGTGTTCGTTCGTTATCACTCATGTTCTGGAGGTTTGTACCGAACAGAACGCACTCCCCTCCGTCGTTATCTAGGATCCCTGCTATCACAGAGATAAGAGTCGTCTTTCCGCAACCTGAGGGCCCTACAAGCATAAAGAGCTCTCCAGGGTTTATAGAGAGATTGATGCCACGGAGGGCGGGGGTGATACTTCCTCCGGTATGATAACTTTTCGTGAGGCCTCGACATATAATAGCGGCTTCCATCCTACCCCCTGAATACGATCGCAGGCTCAAGCCGCAGCACTTTTCGCAGGCTGAAGACCGTGGTGATAAGGGTGATGAGTGACGTTGCCAGGACTGTTATTACAGGAACCTGCCACGGGAGATAAAAAGCGAGCTCTGAGTTCTTTGATAGAATGCTTGTGAGCGAGGCGATGCCCATCCCAAGGCCGGAGCCGATAGTGCCCACTAGAACGGTCTGCAGAAGAATCATATGAAACAGCAATCGATTGCTTGCTCCCATGGCCTTGAGAATCCCGAGATAGCGCATATTGTCCACGATAAAACTGAAAAACGTTTGGCCAACGATCGCCACTCCAACCAAAAAGCCCAGACCAACCGCCATGCCAAAATTAATTGGTATGCCAGTGTTTTTCATGAAGTAGCGAATCGTGATTCCTTTAAACTCATCGCTCCGATACGCTGCAAGCCCCGTTTGTCGTTGTATCTGAGTGGCAACCTCCTTAAAATCATAGCCGGGCTTCACCTTGGCGAGCACAAAGGAGAGAAGCTTGCGCTCACGAGGGGCGAATCGCATTGCGCGCGAGTAGGTCGTATAGATAACTGGCTGAGATTGAAACGTTCGAGTCGCTCGGGCGATTCCCGCTACCACTGCTCGAGAGTCGTTTAATTCAAGTACGTCACCGACACGTAGTGGAATTCGGGGTGACTGTGGCGTTGGCCCCACTTTGGCGAGTTTCCCGTTTGCTCCCGCTTCATCCACGATAACGGCGTCCGCTCGGCGAAGATCTTCCAGCGATCCCTCTACCATAGTTGGGGGGCCTGCCACGAGAGTCGCATCATCGAGGCCGATGACATTACACGTTTGGAAGGTGCCGTTTGGCAGTCGTGCTCGTAGAGATCCTTTGTAGAGTGGGACTGCCCAGTCGATTCCCTCCACTCCTCGAACCTGAAAGAGCTTGGTGTCTTGAAGTGGTTTTATATCGTCTACAAATTGAACCTTTGGGTCCATAACCCAAAGATCGGGTTGGGGTGTGTCGAATATGAATCCTACGGTGCGCGACATGAGGCCGAGGAAGATCGACGATTGCTGGGTGATGATCAGCGAGGTGAGGGCGACGCCAAATATCATGGCGTAAAACTTACCACGATTACCCACGAGCATTTTCAGGGCGATGAGATACACCGCGCGTCTCCTGATCTCTTGTTTGACTACCTTGGTCTCTGTCCTGACCCGCGGTTATAGTACACCGAAAATGGCGATATGAGAAATTAGCGATTCGGTCGAATCATACCGAATGCGAGGAGATCTTGAATGTCGATCAAACCGACCGGGATATTAGAATCATTAACAACTATGAGCTGATCTATTTGGCGCTCCTGAATGATACGGCACGCCTCTTGAGCGAGTTGGTTCGGGCGAATTGTGATAGGGTTGCGAGAGCATATCGACCCGATTGGCTGCTCCAGAAAATCAGCTGAGTCTCCCTCGAGACACCTGCGCAGATTCCCATCCGTAAAAACGCCTATCAGTTTTCCTTGGTCATCAACTACAGCGCAGGCTCCTGGACGGCCTCTTGTTTCAGTGATGGCCTGAAGAGCTTTCTTTGTAACTGTAGAGTGGTGCACCACACAGTGATTTTCTTGAGAGCGCATGAGTTCCGAGACCAGCATGAGTGCTCGGCCGAGGTCTCCGCCGGGATGGAATACTGCGAACTCTTCCCGGGAAAATCCTCTTCGCTTCACGAGTGTCATAGCGAGCGCGTCTCCGAGCGCTAGCATAACAGTTGTGCTTGTTGTGGGAGCGAGTCCTAATGGTCCCGCTTCTGGAAAGCTTCCTGTTTCGAGTACGCAATCGCTGTGCGCTGCGAGGGTGGAAGTTTTGCTGCGAGTGATGGCTATGACGTGTGTCCCAAACTGCTTTAAAATAGGGAGTAATCTTACGATCTCTCCGGTTTCGCCTGAGTTGGAAAGAAGCAGAGCTAGGTCGTCCTTGGTAAAGCGCCCGAGATCGCCGTGAATGGCGTCAGCGGGGTGCAGAAAAAAACTTGGAAACCCG
>OMII01000176.1 GCA_900299055.1 Pseudomonadota bacterium
CATTATGCCTTTTCATCGCCGACGCTCTCGCTAAGAGGGGATTAAGGCCCGCAATTGTATCTCGAGGTTATGGGGGGAAAGTTAAAGGGCCCCATCGAGTGATGCCGGGTGACACACCGAGCAATGTGGGCGATGAGCCAGTGTTGATGGCCCGACATGGCTATCCAGTCTACATCGCCAGGCGACGAGTCGCGGCAGTTAAACAGATAGAGAGAGACGCTGCCGCCGATGTGATCATCTTGGATGACGGTTTGCAACACCGTCGATTGTGTCGCGACCTAGATGTCGTCTCAGTATTTGCAGGTACGCGTGAAGCAGTAGACGAGTTTATTAAGGGAGAGCTCTTACCACTTGGTCTTTTTCGGGAATCGCGGTCGAGAGCGTTGCAGCGAGCATCTTTGGTAGTAGTCTCTCAGCGCAAAGTGATGGAAGAGCGCGACTTGCCAGAAGTTGATCCCAGGATTGTGCGGGTTGTGCCTGATGATGTCGAGGTTTACCGATCTTATCTATCACCACGTAAGGTATCATCTCTTGCGAGCGGGCAGGATGTGTGTCCAGGAACAATTGCGGCGTTCGCGGCGATTGCAAATCCTGCAGCGTTTTTTGAGTCGCTTGAGGGATTGGGTTTTCAGCTCCAGGAGCAATTTTCTTATAGCGATCATTATCAATATAACGAGAGCGACATTGAGAGGATGCTGTCTCGGGTGCCCGATACGTGGTTGGTGTGCACCGAGAAAGATGCGGTGAAGCTCGAGGGGATGCCGAGTGAATTGCTCGAGCGAATCGCCGTGTTGCGTGTCGTTGCGCGCGTGGTCCCTGAAGAGCGTTTTATTGCCCACGTGTGTAGCCGGTTAAGGCATAAGCGTGATGAGTAAGGGGCTTCCGGGGGATAAAATTGATCTTTTACGACGCCAGTCGCTCAACGTGTGCGAAGAGCCGGGTGTCTATCTCATGCGCGACGAATCGGGCGAGGTAATTTATGTAGGCAAAGCAAAGAGTCTGCGGAATCGCTTAAAAACCTATTTCACCGGGGGAGATGGACGTTACCAAATCGAATATCTTCTGAATCGAATTACTTCATTTGAAACGATAGTCACACAGACTGAGGAGCAGGCGTTCCTGTTAGAGCGGGACCTTATCGGGAAATATAAGCCGCGCTACAACATCATGCTCAAGGACGATAAGTCCTACTATTCTATTCGAATAGACGAGCGGGCTGAGTGGCCCCGACTTGAGCTCGTGAGGCGAACTCAAAATGATGGGGCGAGCTATTTTGGTCCGTACGCCTTTGGAGCAGAGCTGAGAAACCTGCTGGAGATTATCCGCAAGGTTTTACCGCTTCGAACTTGCTCTGATTCGGTGTTGTACAATCGACAGCGCCCATGCCTCGAGTATCAGATAAAGAGGTGCTGCGCACCGTGCTGTCTCTCTGTCGATAGGGATGAGTATCGAGATCTACTGAGACAGGCAGTCAGTATACTTGAGGGACGAACGACAGCGACTATTCGAGAACTGACACGTCGTATGGACGCTGCCTCTGAGTACCTCCGTTTTGAGGAGGCTGCTGCCTGGAGAGATAGAATTGAAGCGCTTTCAAGTTTTAATTCATCGCACTCACTGGTTACTTTTCGTGGGGAGAACCGAGATGTATTCGGGCTGGTTCGTGCTGGGGAGAGCGCGGCGGTATGTGTTCTTCTCGTTCGGAACGGGCGAATTGCCGAGAGTCGCCCCTTTGTCATGACAGATGTTCGTGTGTCTGACGAGGAGCTACTCGAAGCAGTCATCGATCAGTTCTATGATGGTGGGCGCGAGCTCCCAGGTGAGATAGTCGTCCCGAGAGAGTTAGAGAACTCATCGCTTTTAGAAGCCGGCTTTAAGGGTAGATATGGAGTGTCAGTGTCCGTAGTGTGTCCTCAGCGAGGATCGCGGGCTCGACTGCTTGCTATGGCTGAACTTAATGCTAAGCACGCCTTCGACGGGTCGTTGACGCGCGAATCGCAATGGGATCGAGTGAGCAATGCTCTGGTAGAAGCTCTCGGGCTCAGACAGGCGCCCCGGAGAGTCGAATGTGTCGACATCTCTAATTTTCAGGGGAGTGATACGGTAGGAGCGATCGTGACCTTCTTCGATGGTGTGGCAGAACGGACTTCGTACCGGAAGTACAACCTTGAGCAGCAAGGTTCTCCGAATGATTTCGCCTCGATGTACGAAGTGGTGTATCGGCGCTTGAAGCGAGGGGCTGAAGAGGGAAGCCTTCCGGATCTTTTGGTTATTGACGGCGGAGAGGGCCAGCTGTCCATGGCCTTGCAGGCCCGAGATAAATTGGGAGTAGGAGTGGAAATAGTTGCGCTCGCAAAGATGCGAACTGAGAGCGAGTTGCAGGCGCAAGACGTCAGTCGCAAGCCTGAGCGGCTGTACATTCCAGGAAAAGATACCCCCTTATTGTTGGAGGAGGGAGATCCGATGACCAGATTCCTCTCAAGGATTCGAGATGAAGTGCATCGCTTCGTGATCACATTCCATCGTTCGAAGAGGGCAAAGAGAGTTTTTGGTTCGAAACTTGATACTGTGCCGGGCGTATCGCCAGAGATGCGAGGACGCTTGCTTCGTCATTTCAAGACCATAGAGGCTATTACAGAAGCTTCTCATGAGGATGTCGCTCGTGTGGGTAGGATGACAGCTGCGCTCGCGAAGAAAATCGTGCTACGATTGCGTAAGGTCTAGGGTGACGCTGATGGAGTCTTGTATGGATTGTGCTCTGGCTAAGGGGAAGCTGATGTCTTTGGTGCTGTTGTCGGCGTTGTCGCTTAGTTTCGGCGTCGCGCGCACGTCCCACGGACAGTCACTTCGATACATTGATAGCTCCGGCAATGTGAGGTTCGCAGATAGCATTAAGGAGGTGCCGCGCGAGTATCGTGAGCAGATATATCCTGCAACGCCTACTCCAGTCCTCACGCGGCAGCAGCAGATGCAGAGGCAGATGCAGCAGGATCGAATTCAGAAAGACAAGCTTCGCGCTGAGCAAATGAAGCGGATGGAGCGGGATCGTCGAGCGGCTGATATCGACAAGGCCGCTCGAAGGAAGCGCAACGACCTGCGTCAAGACGAGTTGTCCTCAGGATTTGCTCCTGGTGCTTTCTAGTAACAGCCCTGTTTTCAGTAATGTTGATTCCCACGCTTGCGGCTCAGAGCGCTGAGGGCGGAGATTATCTCTGATCTCGTAAATGGCTTGTCTAGGAAGGATACGCTTTCGGGTAGTACGCCCATCTTGCGTCGCAATGATGGATCTCCGCTCGCGACAATAATAGAGACTTCGGGGCGCTTAAAGTGGAGCTGTGCGGCGAGATCTGAGGCACGGCTCGCAGGCATCTGATCATCCAGTATAACCACGTCAATATTCGATGACGCCTCGATTGTTTGAAGCAGGGACTTGCCGTCCGAGGCGGTAGTGATTGAGTGCCCGAGGCTGGAGAGAACGGTGGTAAACATCTGTCTTATGAGTGGCTCGTCATCAGCGATGACAATAGAGAGTGGTTTGGTGGTGTGAGTGAGCTGAGGTTCGTGGCCTTGGTGAAGGAGGTCGAGCAGTGGTAGTTTGACAAATATGCTCGTCCCTGAGTTTTCGGAGCAGACAATTATTCTCCCGCCGATTCTGTCGATGATGGACTTAACTGAGCGGAGTCCTAGGCCACGACGAGCGGCATCCTTCTTGGAGGAGACGCTATGGTGGAAAAGTTTGGGTAATATGTCGGGCGGAATGCCAGGTCCGGTATCTCGAACGGTGAGCGAGGCATGAGGCACTGCTTCTTGCGGTGAAAGTCGAGGTTCAAGAATAATTTCGATCCTTCCCTTCTTTCCTAGCGCCTCTTTGGCATTAAGAACGAGGTTAGAAACGATCTGAGTGATATCTGTTGGAGAGCAGCTCATGAGCATGGTAGGGCTTGTCGGTGCCTGGATAGTGATTTCAATATCGGTTCCGAGAAGTGGTCGCATCATCTGAACGCTAGCTTGCACGGCATCTTGAAGGGCGATTGTATGATTACTGTGAGGCGACTGCTCTGGTCGACCAATAACTTTCTTTACCAGGTCGCCGCATAGCTCTAGCGTATGCTGGAGGGTCTGTAACGAAGTATTCGGGGCTGACTGTGATGAGCACGTTGCTTGGGCTATCGCTGCCGTGAGGAGATTGTTTAGATCATGCACCAGGCACGCAGATGCTTCAGTGTTCATAGTTGGGCAGATAGGCCCTGATTGGAGTCTGTCAGCTCGGTCGCCGACGAGATCGAAGACCGCCGTGGAGGTGTCACGTGATGGCACTTTATAACGCCGAACCGTGAAGGGCATAAATGTGCCGTCGCGGACTCGACATCGAATTGAAAAGGGTGCGGCAGCTGTCTGAAAGTGATTCAGAGAACTGGGCGAAAGCAGGGTGCTAACATCTTCTGGATGGACTATCTCTTGAACGTAGATAGGCCGCTCGAATCTGTCGGTGTGGAGCAGGCCGAGCATACTCGTAGTTGATGCGCTCACGTATTCACACAGCCCAGATAAGTCGTACCGTACAGAGATGCTCTGGGGTGTGTTGAGAATATTGCGGTAGTGATTCTCGTGGTCCTTGAAGGCTGTCGATATTGCCGAGTGCGCCGAGATGTCCCTGGCGACTAACCAGATGCGTCGTAGATATGGACCGTCATGAATGCCGTATATCGCGCATGACGTCGTCCATGAGTCGCCGTCTTGTTTGAGAAGTGCGGACTCAAGAGGCGCGGAGGATCGCGATCCCTGATGCCACCTCGAAAACAGTCTCGGCCAACCCCTATTCTCTGGGAGGAGTTCTGCGATGGAAGCCCCCAAAATGTCAGTTAGCTCCTTCTCTTGTAGCATCTCAAGAAATGCTGCATTCGCCTCTACGCACACCGAATCTCGTTCATAGAGGTTCGAGACGAACTCAGACTGGCCGAGTTCGCAATCGAGAGGGTGAAGCAGTTCAAAGCATACTATCGCAGCGGAGCTGGAGCGGATCAGAAGGCGGAAATCGCCAACCGAGAGAGGAGTTACCGTAATCCGTTGGTCGTTCTTCGAGCGTTCCGGCTGTGGCCTGATCGGGCCCCGAGGGGTTCGGGACGAGGGGCGCAAAGACGATTCCACCCGTGTTGACGATGCCTTTTCCCTACGCTTTTTATGCATAGTACTCGTACTGCTCCTCCCCATATAACTGGA
>OMII01000177.1 GCA_900299055.1 Pseudomonadota bacterium
ACACACACTACGCTGCGTGATGCTATATCAAGTGCCAAATATTTACCATGCAGGCAGCTCCCGAAGGCACATCCACTGCAAACCGAAAACACAATGGTTTCAGATAGATAGAGGGGGCCTACAAGGCTCCCCACTCTCGTAGTTTGGTACGGGCGACCTCCTCCGGCCGCACTATGCTGCCCGAAGTGTGATTGATGTGAAACATATTATCACCACGTCGAAGCATTCCGCTGATCTTGAGCCCGTACTTAGCTAGATTGTGGGATAAACAATATTCCCCCATGCGCCAGTAGTTGGGATCTTTAAACACCGCTTTGTAATCGTCAAATCGCCCAGCAAGGGGCTCCCACAGCTCGTGTGTATGGCGTGACGTCGCAACGAGGCACTCCACAATTCCATAAAATCGACCATCCCGAGCGAAGTATGGATGTTGCTCGACATGAAAATAGTGACGAAGGTCGTAATACCACCAGTTTCCCACGTGAATGGATGGATGCCATTCAGTAAAATCATCGATCGCCGGATGAATGAGCATATCGGCGTCGATACTAATATTCCAGTCGTAATCCCGTCCCAGCTCATAAATCTGCTGCTTCTCACAGACTACGGGCCAATCATGGAATCGGCGTTCGGTAATAACTCTGAAATCCGCTTTGAGACGATCTGCGTAGCGCTTTAGGTTTGGCAAGGTAATGGCACACATCTCGGGTTGATATCCCGGTGTGGCAACCACATATACACATTTCTTTAACGCCATAGTGGCGAGTGTACCTGAAAGCGCAAGCTCTTCACAGGCATCAAGCGAGCCGATTCTGAGACTGCTGCCCTCACGAGCACCGAGCTGCCATTATTTCGAATGTTGAAACAACTTCTTAACCCTTTTCATCTCTATGCTGGGGTCGTTATAAGTACGGTACGATGGCGAAATCTACAAAGTGTGTTCATGTACTAGCTACTCCGGGATATGCGCCCGATCTTTGCGCGATTACAATCCCGCGATTGCGTGCGTACGCCTCTCGAATCGGAGCGAATTTTAATCTCATACAGGAGCGAAAGTTTCCCGACTACCCGATCAACTACGAGAGGATGCAAGTATACGAGGCAGGACAAAGCTACGACTGGAATATAAATATCGACGCCGACATGGTTGTCGGAACGAAGCTTCCAGACATAACCGATATATCTCCCGCAAGTCGTGTCTCAATCGTAATGAAGTACGATCTAAGCTCACACTTTAAAACTGATGGGAACATATTCTTCGAACGGGACCAGCGTGACGCAGGTCTTGTCGACGCTTTTGTCGCGACATCCTCCCTCACTCACGACCTGTGGAAACCTCTTTCTGGGGGCTTTGAGTCATACAAACCTCTTTTCAAAGATTCTGAGTATCGCCGCATCTCTGAGTACTGCATCTCACTTAACCTCGCCACGTACGGGCTCCACTACGGCGGCGCATTCGCTCGCACCGATCACATCTTTCACGTAGGTTTTACTTCAGGAAATGTTCGCGAGGCATCGGACATCGCAATTGCAAAACTCCGCGAGTGGGGGGAAGACGTATGACAGATTCCTCCCGCGAGGCAAAGTTTCTCTCTGTGTGCCTCTACGCTCACGGTTCTCAACCCGAGGAGGCACTGCGCTTAAGCGATTTTTTTCGCTCATCACCAGGACTCGGCACATCGTGGGAGCTTTTAATCGCTGCCAACACTCCTCGCTATGACTTTCGAGAGTATATAAGCGCGGAGCACAAAAGCACTCGAAAAATTGTTTGGATTGAAAGTGGGATCCCGCGCCATCAAGCGGCTCTGTGGCGAGCACTCATGTGCAACTCTACCGCGTGCTGGATTCTACTAATCAACGATCAGGTCAGGCTAGACACAAGCTGGCTTCAGAAACTGCGCGAGTTTCTTAGCTCTCGTCATCACGTGAATGTAATAACACTTGGTGCTACAGGAAGCGAGCAGGACATATCAGCCCAGGGCTTCATTCTCAGGACCTCATGGCTTCGTGAGCATCTACGGGGCAACACGACAACGGCCGAACCTCTATCAATTCCTGACGGCGACACTAACGCACTTGGATTTGAGAGTGTTACCTCTGGAGAGGCGATCTCACTTGCCATGCTTCTTGATGAAACAGCAGAAGCTTCGGCTGAACCTTCTCCCGACTTATCCGCGTGTCTCTGCACTTATGGAGACCACCCCGAGCTCGTGCTGCGCTGCCTCGACAGTGTCATGAAGGAGAACATCTCCTCGACACAGATGGAGCTTCTCATCGGATGCAATGATGTATCTCGAGAAGTGATGAGCCAGCTTGAGCGACGAGCCCTCCACACCCCGTATAGCCTCTTCATTCGAAGCCCCTACAACCTCAACAAGAGCGGGATTCAGCGGCTCACATTTCGACTCGCACGTGCCCCTCTTCTTCTCTCGCTCGATGACGATATGTATTTTCTTCCAGGCTGGTTCGCGGCAATGCAACCTGTCTCTTATACACATCTCCGAGCCCACGAGACGCTAC
>OMII01000178.1 GCA_900299055.1 Pseudomonadota bacterium
AAGGAGTATCGTCGGCAGCGTCAGATGTGTATAAGAGACAGCAGATTCACGGCCACAGAAGTCCGCAAGTTCATGGTTCAACATGAAATGCCGGTGGAGTGGCTCGACGATCACCTCAAGGCAAAGCCTTCGACGGGATCGGGTTGATTGCGAGAGAGGAGGCCGGTTTTCGACCAAGGCACTTGCGTTCGGCAACCCACTCCTCTCATTACAGCAATGACCCAAGACACTCGGGATCCACGTCAACCAGCCAACGCGGACAAAAACAATCAGGAAGCTTGAGTGAAATCATCGACCGCTTGTACGGGTGGTGGAATCGGAGAGCATACGAAACTAAGTGAAGTTCCTCAGCACACTCTCCGGCGTAATACGGGTCGCCGACAATCGGTAATCCCTCGGATGCAAGGTGAAGCCGAATCTGGTGAGTTCTCCCTGTTATCGGCCGTGCTTGGATAAGTGCCCCGCTACCCACACGCGCCATACAGCGCAGTTCGGTCAGTGCTGATTCGCCCTGACCACGCTCTACGCAGCGACGCAGAACCGGATGGCGCGGATCCCGGGCGATTTCTCTGTCAATGGTGGTCGACTCCCACACAGGGATCGTGGACGCCGCTGCGAGGTAGTATTTCTCGATCCACCGACGCTCATACGCCTTCTGAAGGTATCGGTTCATTCGGTCTGACAGAGAACACAAAAGAAGCCCCGAAACCGCGGTATCGAGCCGTGAAGGCAGGTGCACTGGCCTTCCGAAATATGCAGCGAGGTATGTAGCGAGATTGAAGAGGCGCTGATCTCTGGCGGCCGTGGTAGGAAGTCGCGTAGGTTTGTACACGATTGCGAGATCCTCATCCCGATATAGGATCCATTCCGCCGAAAACTGCGGGTACCACGTGACCAGCGCCTCAAGCGATAGCTTAGGCTCGTAATATTCAAGGCGGCTTGGCTCAACTATCTTTGCCGCTGCGTCTGCAGAACGCCCGGCCAGATAGACACCACCGAGTGTAAAGCGATAGTCCCAGGTATCAGGCGAAATATGAGGCAATCGCCGCGCCAATTCATCTCTAACATTCGTTTCTACCCCCGCCGACAACAGCTCCTGGCTCGAAATCTGCCAAATCCAATGCCGACTAAAAAAACTATCTGCTATGCGACGTTCATCAATATCGATCATTTCCTACGACACTTACCGCAATCGGCGGATACTACCTAGCTGCCTGACGTCGTATGCCCACAAAAAGAAAACCCGGTGCTGACACACCGGGTATTGCAACATCTCAAACCGACTTCGTTGCGCTCGGTGTCAGCGGCTTCAGCTCTTACGCTGACTTAGTAGGTTAGTAAGCTCAAGGGCGCGTTGTGGATTCATGAGCGACAAAATCTGACCGATACGCTTTTCTGGCATACGTTCTATTAAGGACAGCGAGACTTGGATATCAAGCTGCTCAAGAAGATGCGCCGCCTCCGGAGGGTTCATCGAGCCATACACATTAGCCAACTGCTCTAGCTGTGTTCCACGCTGCTTATCACCCTTCTCTCGCTCCATCTTGAGTCTCTCTGAAAGCTCTTTAAGCTCAGTAAGACGAACAGCTAGCTCTCGCTCCTTGGCTGCAAAATCACTTTCTCGCTGCTCAACACGGTTCGTGCGCTCCTCGAGCTCAACACGACGAGAGTCGAGTGACGTTAAAACCTTCACCTCCTCTTTGCTCCACTGTGGTCCGACTGCTTGGGGTCTCATAATCACAGCCTGAGCTGGCTCTACACGACCAACACCACTCGCCTCAAGAGCCGAGAGAACGATCTTGGCACAACAAAAAAACGCTACCATTACGACTGCGGCCGAGTTGCCATTGATCCGAACTTTCGCACTACGCGCGGCCGGACGGCCCTGGGGAGCTCTAGCAGCACCAGTGTTTCTCGCATAAGCACTCTTGCCTGCAGCTCGAGCAGTAGCCTCGGGCATCGCAGCTTTCACATTTTGCTGCGCAGACGTTGATTGGGCCTTCTGCTCTTTCTTCGCAAACATAGTACCCATCGCTTTCTGAAGACTATCGTACAACTCATTTGCTTGCTCTCGAGTTAACTTCTTGTCTGACATAGCTCTCTCTCTTTAATCGACTCTCTCAAATCTCGTAATCGCCAGCTCATCGAGGAAGGCTCCCTCTTGTCGGAGCGCCTCTTCATTGTGCTCCTTGAGTTTCTTCTCTCGAAGCATCTCCAGTGCCTTTGCCTCTCGACTGGCCTCGATGTAGTGGGCTTGGGCGACTTCGGCTGCCTCTATAGCGCGAGCAACTACCAGCTTCTGGTTGTTGATCTCCCCCTCAAGCCGCTCTGCATAGGCGCCAAACAACACCAACTGACTTGCAGAATACATGCCACCTTCCTCCATGGTGACGCGTCGGTATTCATCTTCCAAGTGTGCTAAAACACTCAACTCGTGGTCGCGTTCTCCGTTACGACGGACAAGTTCTTGACGCGCCTTGTCACGGATCTGAACCCGTAAATCAAGCACTCGCTGCAATCGAAATTTAAAGCGCTTCATTTATCAGGCCTGCAGTATCTGGCCCATGCTGAGCCAACTGCGCTCAAGCGAGGTCGGTTCGTTAACTGCCTGACGCAGAAAAGCAGTGACCGCCTCCATCTTGGCTACCGCCCTATCAACTTTTGGATTCTGGCCCTGCTTATAGGCACCGATTGTTATGAGGTCTTCAGCTTCCTGGTACGAGGCCAGGATATCGCGCATTTCAGCCGCCATTTGCATAACATTCGGGTCAACGATATCACTCATGGAACGCGAAAGACTCTGCAAGATATCGATTGCTGGAAAGTGCCCTTTGGAAGCCAATTTTCTGCTAAGCACGATGTGGCCATCGAGGATTCCACGCACCGTATCAGCTACGGGCTCGTTCATGTCATCGCCCTCTACCAGCACTGTATAGAGCCCGGTAATACTCCCACTCCCTTCGCCGGTACCAGCCCTTTCAAGTAGCTTAGGAAGCATTGCAAACACCGATGGCGTATAGCCTCGGGTGGCTGGTGGCTCTCCTGCTGCTAATCCAACCTCACGCTGAGCCATCGCTAAGCGTGTCACTGAATCAACCATAAGGGTTACTTTCTTTCCCTCATCTCGAAAATACTCCGCTATCGCTGTCGCCATAAAGGCTGCTCGAATACGAAGCAGCGCAGACTGGTCTCCAGTGGCGACTACAACTACAGAACGAGCAAGCCCTTCTGGCCCAAGATCACGCTCAATAAACTCGCGAACCTCACGACCTCGCTCTCCGACCAACGCAATCACGTTGACATCACTTTTCGACGTGCGAGCTATCATTCCGAGCAGGGTAGATTTACCAACTCCCGAGCCAGCCATAATACCCACACGTTGCCCCTGCCCAACTGTCAGGAAGCCGTTGATAGCTCGCACACCCAGGTCCAAACAATTTGAGATACGAGTTCGCGTGACTGGATTTGGTGGATTGCGATACAACGGAACCACTTGAGAGGTGCTTACAAGCGGTCGACCATCAAGTGGATTGCCGAGAGCGTCTATAACCCGCCCTTGAAGATGGTACGAAACTGCAACCTCTGCGCTTCCCTCTGCTGCTGTTATGACAGAGCCCGGGGCGATTCCCTGAGTCTGATCGAAAGGCATACAGAGAACCTTTCCACTTTTGAACCCTACTACCTGCGCGTGAACATCTTGTGACGTGGACTTGATAAGCACGTGAGCACCTACCGGCAATTGAGGTCCAGTGCCTTCAACTATAAGGCCTCTCACCTCTGTAACAAGCCCACGAAGCTCACAGACTGGCTCATGAATTACCGCCTGCCGGGCGAAGTCGAACAAATTTTCAATCACGACTTTGGCCCTCTTGCTACTTTCTCGCGCATTCGAGCCCAGCTCTTCTCAAGATCAAAATCAATGTCACCCGTAGCCGTCGTTACGATACATCCCGCACCAACCGAATCATCGCTCTCTAGTTTCCATGCGCGTTCAGCTGGGAGCCCGCCATCGGGGCTTTGAGAGGCAGACAAATACTCATAATCCTGTGGGCTGACTCGAACCGACTTAATCTCGGTGTTTGCGGCCGCCCGCAATGCCTCAGAGATAACTTCATTGATGTAGTCTGGACGGTCGGTGACTACCGAGCCAAGTAGCTTCTTAGCGATTAAAAACGCCAACTCGACCGCTCGTTGCTCATTATCTCTACAGGACTCAGATGCCTGGGTTCGCACATCCTCAATGATCGTATCAAATCGGTCTGAGTATTCCTTCTTTGTGTCTTCGCGAGCCTTTGTGTATGCCGATTCCTGCACCTGAGTGAGCATCTGCTCGCGCTCCTCATGGGCTGCCGCCAAGCGCGCCTGAACCTCACGTTCAACTCGCTCCTCTATGTTCTGGGCTTTACTGCCTGCCTGATGAGAGGCCCGTTTCGGTGATTGATTCGACGGCATCACAGCCAACACGTCGCCCTCGATTCCCTCCCCACCATGCAGACGTTCTCCCGTTGAAGAATCTTCACTGCTAAAACTCGCAACTTCCACCCCCTCTCCGTGCGGATGTTCAAAGTCTACCGAGCCAGCGTTATCAAAATCTTGTTCATCGCTAGCATTTTCCTCTCGCAACTCTCCAGACTCGTCATAATCTGACAACCTAGCTGTGCTCATCTGCGAGGTTGTGCGACTAGCAACCTCAAGGTCAAAATTGGCAAACATCGGATCTACCACATACTGAGACTCAGACAGACGCTCGTATGTTAAGACCTGAAATGCATCCTCGCGAGTCGCGTCTGACAACACCGGCCACACCTGGGGCTCGTACGGTGTTGGGTGATACGACCGCTGATTACGCTCTGCAGAGCTCTCGACCCTCTCATCTCGTTGCGAGCCTTCGGAGTGCTCAGATGATATTTCCTGAGTTGTCATGGCCTGAACCTACTCCTTACAACTTACCGTCGTTCAGCCAATATCGAATGAGTAGCGCTGCCTGTTGGGGATTCTCTTTTACGAGCCGCGCATTCTCGGCTACCACTTCTTCAAACTGCTCAAGATTTATTGAGGAATCTATCTCCGGAAGATTGGACTTCTTTTTCTCTAGCTCCGGAGAACCTAACTGACCAGCCTCATGCCCAGGAGCGGCTATCGATTGGCCCATCGCGGCTGCGGCAGCTTCAGCCTCAGCATCAGCTTTGATAAGATCAGCCGGCAAAAGTCTGGAGAGGTCGATCTCTTCCTGAGTCGATGTTGTCAGGAACTTCACCAAAGGTCGAAGCACAAACAACGCAAACAACAACAACGCTACCAACGGCGCCACAATACCTCCGTATTTCAAATACTCATCCGTCTGACGTGCCTTCTCAAGCTCCGCCTGTAAGCTTTCATTCGGGGCGAAAAACGGCACATTCTCAACTGTGACCACATCACCTCTCGATAGGTCAAAGCCAACGGCAGACTTCACAATACCTTCAACCTGAGACAACATCTCCGGCGTCAGTGCAGTGTAGCTTTTCAGCATTTTACCGGTCGGCTGCCCATCGGCACCCATCTCTGCAGCTTCAGCAGTCTGGCCATCTACGAGTACCGCAGTTGACAATCGAACGAGCTTTCCTCTCGCCTGCGCGCTTCGTACAACCGCTCGCGACACCTCGAAGTTCTTTACATTTTCCTTACGAGACGTTTGATCAAGCAGTCCCTCTTGTTGCGCCTGCGCGCCCGGAGCGTTCGAGAGATTTGTCGATACACCCGGAATTCCTCCACGCTGAGATGAGCCATTACCCTCTTCTATACTCCGCTCAGACCGGACAACTCTTCCCCCCGGATCGAAGCTCTCTTCCTCGCGCTCATTCGATGAAAAGTCTAGGTCAGCTGTTACTCGAGCCACCACTTTTCCTGGTCCAAGCACTTTGGCCAACATCGATTCGATACGCTGCACATATCCTTTTTCAACCTCTCGTGCGTATTGGAGACGTGTTGCGTCTGCACCTAACTCTTCACCTTCTCCAGCCTTCGGTGTAAGGAGATTTCCTGATTCATCGATAATGGTCACGTTTTCGGCTTTGAGTCCCTCTACAGAAGAAGCAACAAAGTTTGTGATTCCTTTGATTTGCTTCTTATCAAGCTCTGCGCCCGGCTTAAGTTTGATGAGAACCGACGCTCCCGGCTCTTGCGCCTGCTTCGCGAAGATTGTTTTTTCTGGCTGTGAGATATGAACTCGCGCCGCTACAATCGCGTCGAGAGACATAATTGTTCTCTCAAGCTCTCCCTGCAACGCGCGCTGCTTCTTCACCACTTCACCGAGTGTGGTCGTTGCGAAATTAGTGCCGTCAAAAAGCTCAAAACCGACTGAGCCCGTCTTAGGTAATCCCTCCGATGCGAGCGTTAGGCGAAGCTCATGTACCTGTGATGGAGGTGTCACCGATATCGCATTGCCGTCAAGTCTGTAACCTATCTTGAGCTCTTTTAAGCGTTGCACGACAGCGCCAGCGTCTGTCGAGCTTAAGTCTGAATACAGCACCGTATAATCAGGTTGGGTAGCTACCTGAGATGTGTACACAAGCGCCCACACGCAGAAGGCGACTAGTGCTGGCGCAGCAATCTTTTGCGCCAAGGGCAATTTAACATACCGGTCAACAAGCTGAGAAAAAACCGCTTTCGGATCAAGAGATGGAGCCACTGTATACCTCGTTACTTATAACTATGATTACACTTGAGTTCGGATAACTTCTTCGTATGCTCGTACGATCTTTCCTCGGATCGCAGACATCAACTGAAACGCGACGTCCGCTTTCTCCAAGGCCACCATTGCGGTGTGTGGAGTAAAGCCTTCCTTCTTGAGAGTGAGTCCCTCTATCTGCTGATCAGCTTCATTCTGGAGGTTGTTAACCTCTTTAAGCACATTCTCAAATACCTCTCCAAAATTACCGCCCGCCTGAGCTCCCTGAGGGCCGGCTGGAACCGTTTCTTGAATCGGCTTGATGTGGGGGATTTGCGGTATCAGCGGATTAATAGAGTTAACAGACATATTCTATCCTTTCGAAGACGCATTACGCGCTCAAAATTTTGCGCCCCTCAGACGACATATCCTGCGAAATCTTAAACGCCTCGGCGTTCGCCTCGTACAGACGGCTTGCAGACATCATATCTGTCATCGTTTCGACCACATTTACGTTTGGCATTTCTACATACCCTGCCGCATTGGCCATCGGGTGGTTGGGTTGATACTGCAAGCGCTGAGGCCCACTATCTTCGATCACAGCAGCAACGTTTGGCGCCATAAGAGTTTTGCGATCGAGAGCCGCTGAGAAACTCCCTTCAACCGAAGGGATCTCTTTTGCTGTTAGAAAAATATCTCGACGTCGATATCCGACTGATTCTGCATTCGCTAGGTTTGAAGCGGCGATATTAAGGCGTTGTCGATTCGCGGATAAACCCGCTGCTGATATCGCTGTCGAGCTATATGCTGAAGGGAGAAGTTTGCTGCTGGTCATACGTTATCTTCCATCTCGAATAGCTGAACGGACTAAGCCAATCTGTCTTCGAATTAGCTGAGCTGCGTTGGCGTAATCACCGCTGTTCTGCGCGAGCGTAGACATCTGAAGATCGATATCTACGTTGTTACCATCTGATTTAGTTGCTCCTCGGTAATCTGGAACCAACTTAGAGTTGCCTTGATTAGAAAGATCGAGGTGCTGCGTGTCAGTCTGAACAAGCTCGTCACGAGTCCGATCTCCAAAGGCACGGTCGAGCTCACTGCCAAAGTCCAGATTTACCGCCCGATACTGCGGGGTCTCGGCATTGGCGACGTTTGAGACGAGTGCCTCGTTTTTTCTCCACGACAGGTCCATGGCTTTGGTGAGCCCACTAACCGTCCGGTCAAAGAGTGAGTCAAGAATGCGCATAGATAGTCCTCCTCCTGCGGACTTTGCAAAAGATGCGCCAGAGGGGATGATAATTATATCAGTAGGTTATGAAAACTTCTGGCGTCAGGAGTTTGACACGGCCACATTCTTGACGGGCTCAGTTTTGGGCAATCCTGGCCGAGACCGCCTGCCATCACTCACCGCCCTAACCGAGGGAACCTCAGCACCCTGCCACTCGCGGATGATTCGCTCATATCGCCTACGCGTTAGCCGTGACATACGCTGAGGTGAGAGCTTCCTGGGATTGGGTAAAATTGCTGCCAATGACGCTGCCTCTGAAACGGTTAAATCCCTTGCAGAGTGATGGAAATACTCCTGTGTCGCAGCCTCGATACCGTAGATACCCGGGCCCCACTCAATCACATTCACGTACAGCTCCAGTGTGCGACGTTTCCCCCAGACAAGCCCAGCCACGGGAGCCATCATCATCTCAAGCACCTTTCTCGCATAACTTCTGCCTGGCCAGAGAAAGAGGTTCTTAACTGTTTGCATTGTAATCGTGCTGGCACCCCTCAGTCGGTTCTTGCCGTCACTGTCATCGATAGCCATACCGACGGCCTGGAGGTCGACCCCCCAGTGAGCCATGAATCGAGCATCCTCCGCGGTCACGATCGCTTGCCGAGCGGCAAGCGGAATATCACGGAGAGGAATCCACTGGACTTGACGACCAGGCTGCTCCCCCTGAAGCCAGTTTTGCGCGGAGCGTATCACTATTAGAGGGGTGATTGGCGGGGGGATAAATCGGTAGCAGACGACCACGGCAAACCAGAGGCCCGCCGCCCATGTCAAAATAACTTTTGTTCGACGTATCCACGTCCGCTTTGCGCGCCGTGATGACATACCCACATACCAACGAACTGTGCTCAACAACTCACGTAGGGTACCATTCTGTCCACTTCAAAGCCAGGTAGGCTCGCTCACCGCTCCGACCGCTTAATTACTCCTCATCCGGGGGCGATATCTCTCCCCGGTACTCATGGAGTTTATTGCGCAACGTCCGGATACTAATTCCAAGCAGTTTTGCCGCTTCTGTGCGATTCTCCCCAGTAGCTCTCAAAGTCTCAAGAATTAGCGCTTTCTCCATCTCTTGGACTGTCGTGCCCGAGCGAATTGTCAGACTGGAATCGACTGCGTCGCCAACAAACCGCGGGGAGGAAGGCTCTATTATCT
>OMII01000179.1 GCA_900299055.1 Pseudomonadota bacterium
CCACCGAGATCTACACAAGGAGTATCGTCGGCAGCGTCAGATGTGTATAAGAGACAGCAAGGAGGCCATCGCGTTTGACGATGGCGTCGAGCTGCTTGAAGAGGCTCGCTTTCGTCTCGAAGTTTTCAATTATTGCCTCGATGACCAGGTCACAGTCGGCAAAATCCTGAAGACTCGAAGCCGCCTTCAAATTGCGCTTGGTTGCGTCGCGGGAGGATGTATCTAGTTTACCCTTTTCAACAGCCTGGTCGAGACGTTTGTGAATACCTTCGATGCCACGGGCTAGGGCGTCAGAGTTAGCGTCAAAGAGGGTGGTTGAGAACCCTGATGCTGCTATTACTTGGGCGATACCTGCTCCCATTTGCCCTGCGCCGATTACCCCGATTCGAGTCAACATAATCTGTCCTGCTTTTGATGTGTGCTCAGTCCTTGTTTACGCCAGGCGCTTATAGTGCCCGCGGCTCGTTTTGAATGCACCTCTTGAAAGCAGAGGTCAACAGAGCCCATGCCATAATACTCGGCTAACTGGGTTCAGGCACGGAGATTTTCTGGCAGATGGCCCAAAAGTTATCTTCTGGAGCCTTGGAGCGAATGACAGGGCGTTTAAATTTGTACTCTCCAGAGTAGATATGGCACTCTTGGGAGCCCTGTCTTCCATCTCTTTAAGGACCTTACAATGAAGCGCATGTTCGCCCGCGATATCGCGATTGACCTCGGAACGGCAAATACTCTTATTTACGAAAAAGGCCGGGGAATCGTCCTCAATGAGCCCTCGATGGTCGCGCTAAAAGAAGTTAATGGTCGTCGGCAGCCGGTTGCTTATGGCGCTGAGGCGAAAGCGATGCTTGGGAAAACCCCCGAAGGTGTAGAAGTCATCAGGCCAGTTCGCACAGGTGTGATCGCTGATTTCGAGGTCGCAAGCCTTATGCTTCGCCATTTCATTTCGCGGGTTCGAGCGCTTTCATGGTCGATGATAAAGCCTCGCGTTATGGTTGGAGTGCCATGCGGGATTACTGAGGTCGAGAAGCGAGCGATTCGTGAGGCGGTGCAGGATCAGGCGCGTGAAGTGCGCCTCATCGACGAGGCTATGGCAGCCGCTATCGGATGTGATCTCCCTGTGACTGAGGCGTGTGGAAGTTTAGTTATTGATATGGGCGGAGGTACGACCGATATCGCCGTCATAAGCTTAAAGGACGTGGTGTATTCCGTGTCAGTTCGACAGGGCGGAGATGCTCTGGATGAGGCCATCATCAATTATATCAGACGACGACATCACTTGTTGATTGGAGAGGCGACGGCAGAGCAGATCAAAAAATCTGTAGGTACTGCGCATCAGGATTATGATGATGAAGTGATGGAGATTCGTGGGCGGTCGCTCATTCTGGGAACTCCTACGACACTCAAGGTATCGGGCGGAGAGATCCGTGAAGCGATGAGTGAGGTAATTTCGCAAATCGTCTTAGCCGTCAGACAAGCGCTTGAACACACGCCCCCCGAGCTTTCAGGTGATATTATTAATCGCGGATTGGCGCTTGCCGGTGGGGGCGCTCTGGTGAGAGGCCTTGGCAAGCGTTTATCAGAGGAGCTGGAAATGGAGGTCTCAATTCCGGCCGATCCGTTAGGAGTAGTGGCAGAAGGGGCCGGCAGGTGCTTGGATCACGGGGATGTGTTCAAGGATATCTGGATATAGATTGCCAGTAGCATTACCCCGCTATCGTGGAATCCTAATTATTCGCGTCTACCGTATTTTGAGACGCCTTAAGCAAGCGTAAGTCACCTGAGATAAGTGCTACGATTCCTCCGATCGCGCTTGTTACTGTGACGGCTAGTAGCCACAAAGCACCAAATGCAGCAGCTTGCTCTTTTGTTACGAGAGCTGGAGCTGATGTTAGGAAAAACATATAGGAGTTCTCTCGTACTCCGAGGCCATTCCAGCTAATCGGCAAACTGCTCGCGATGTTGACCAGTGGTATGACGACAAAGAGTGTCGTGAGCGGTATCTCCGCACCTAGAGCCGATGCCATTACGCCGTGAAGTAGTATTTGAGTGGTATGGAAGATCACCGAAAGGGCGGTGATTAATGAGACCGTTTTTACGTCTCGCGGAAAGATAGAGGCGACCTGCCGCAAGGTGTGCACCAACTTTGATTCTCCCGGAATGATCGAGAGCGCACGTGGTCCCAGGATCCATCCACCAATGAAGGCAGCAACCATGCCAAGAAGCGCTACGATAATGAAAGAGGGAACCCTATCGGTGCGAAACACAAAGCTAGTCGCAAGAGCAATGACACTAAGAACGGTTAGACCGTGAATACGATCCGCGATGACTGCGGCTACTCCCACGGTTTTTTTGGGTAATGAGCCTGCGACGATGATCCCTCGGGCAACATCTCCTCCGACTGTTCCAAGTCCCGAGCCGAAGCAGTTGACGAACATTCCAATGAAATATGCCTTAAGGGCGCTTGTATACGGGACCTCGATGCCGCCAGATCGCACAATAGTCCACCACTTTAACGCACTAATAAGCTGCCCCGCGGTGTAGCCTGCAATGACGACGACTGCAGTGGTGAGGCTAATTGAGCTTAACGTGGCGAGAAACTTATCCCACGACACTGACCAGGCCACGACCAGAAGTAGGCCGATAGTTATCGCAATCTTGACGAGACGTTTAGCTTTCATGGGAACTTGAGTAACTATTCCAGATCTCATGATATTTTTCAAACGGTTGCCCTCGCTTGATTGGATAGGCAGGTCCTGCGGCATAGTGCTATCATCGATTACAGCTGGATAGCTGATAAAAATCGGGGGCAAGGCTCCCAAACAAAGGTAGAAATCAGTGAAGAGACGACCGGGCGAGCTTATAGAGAGAAAAGAGGAAACCTTTGAGGTTGGTCTCGAACGCCATGCGAAGCCGAGGAGTAGAGTTCCTACGTGGTTAGTGAATTATGGGGTCTGGATCGTTGTTGTGGTAGTGGGATTGATCGTAGTTCTTCCCTTTTCAGTGTTTGGTTCGCGGAGCATTTTCGGTGGCTCGGCGCCCACGCCAGCCGGCCCTCCGGCGCAGCTTTCAATCATTTCGGGACCTTCCAAGATCTGGGTCGAGGGATCGCGCACTCGCCTAAAGAGTGTGCAGATAAAGGTGGGGAATAGATCGACTGCGGACGCATTAGAGGTTGAGGTGATGGCCTCGGTGCGAGGCGAGCTCTTTCGCTTAGATGGGCCTTCGTCCTTACCCTCCGGAAAGGTCGCCCAGTATGCCGGGCCAGCTGAGATCTCGATAAGTGAGACTGAAAGCGTGCATATGTTTCTCAGGTGCGCGAACTGTGTTCGCTAGGTGGAAGAGCGAATTGTTGTGAGTAGTGAAAATATGAAAGTGCTCCTGTTGTTTGGGATGTCTGGAGCTGGGAAAACCTACCTCGGAGAGCTTATATCGAGCAGACTCGGGTATTTTCACTATGAGCTTGATCGTGATCTGACCCCTGCGATGAGGGCCGCTATCGCTGCAAAACGCTCCTTCACGGAACAGGAGCGAGACGAGTACTTCGAGCAAGTCGTTGTAAGAATGCAGGAGATACTTACGCAGCATCCAAAAACAGTCTTTACGCAGGGAGTGTACAAGGAGCGTCACCGCGAGGCTCTTCGCCGGCGTATCCCTGGACTTGAGACAGTTTGGGTGCAAGCTCCACAGAGCGTCATACAAAACCGGCTGCAGAGGCGGGAAGGGGGGGTACCCCCGGATTATGCAGAGATGATTACTCGAAATTTTGAGGTGCCGCTTGCCGGCAGAACGCTTGTAAATGATGAGATATGCTCTGAGGAGCTTTTGCGGCGTTTCAAGGCACTTTTTGGTGCATAGACGACATATTTCGGGATCTGATGACATTCACGTCGTGTTCCCGTATAGTGTCCCCGCACGCGTTCTACTGGCTCATTACTGAGTTGTTGTGGTCAACGAGTGCAAGTGTTCATGTGGGCCGATAGCTCAGTCGGTAGAGCAACTGGCTTTTAACCAGTGGGTCGGCGGTTCAAATCCGCCTCGGCTCAAACCCCACACATTCCCGTAGCACGACACCTAGCTATTGTGGGCAAATACCTTTATTTGCTGTCGGGCTTTGCGGTGCCGTTGGATGATATCAGCCAACGTTGGCAGCCGTCTGGGATGGTTGCGAATGTTTTGTCCTTGAACGTGTGCTTCTCCCCGCCGGGCAGGATTAGTTCTAATTTAACATTCTTTCCGTACCCGCAGCCCGGTTTGCGAAAGCGAGCTAAACTTCCGTAGCCGTTGCCGCCCCCCTGGTCCCGACCCAGCTCCCCTTCAACACGCACCGAGGCTCCATACGGTACTGAGTGAACTGCCAGTCGACCATTGCTGTCAGATACCGGCTTCCAAAGAATGAACCCTTTGGCAGTTGCTGGGCCCTCGTACTGCGGAATAGTGATGGTTGGGGTTGGTGGGACAGACTGCTCCGCAAGGGCGCGGTAACACGGGCTCACTTGAAATCCTTGGCAAACATCAGTGGTTACCACGGCGGCGTTCTTCTTGATGAGTTCCTCAGCGAAACTCTTTCCATCGGCAGAAAATAGGTGTCCGACGATCCCTTGAGTTCCATCTTCAAGGTTGATGGAGCAATCCGGCTCAGCTGGATAAAAGTAGCCATCTCCCTTGGCAGCTAAAGCGCTTATTACCTCCTGTGCGATGATGCGTTGTGAGCTGAGCGTAGGGACATCGATGGCGTGCAGTTTTATTAATTGTTCGCGCTTCTTCATTTTCATCAGTACCAGATTGGGCCCGATATAGGTGAGGCTTCCGCGAGAAGCGTCTTTTCGACTCGGTGGGTTGATGAGTGAGCCCTGGAATATCGTACCGCAGCTAGTGCGTAGCGTTGGCTCTGCAACAGTAGGGGAGCCTTGGGTAGTTTTTGACGTCTCCTTTCCGGAAGAGGTGTCTTCTTTGGTGCACCCAGTGCTGACACACACGGTGGCCACCAGTACGGCAATGCGAACTCTTTTCAAGTACATAGATCCCCTTCGTCGATCTGACGTCTCACCAGCCCAAGGGATAGGTCGGAGTAATAGGGAAAATCTTTATGAAATGTGCCTCGGTTTTTTGCGTGTCAGAGAGCTCTTTGTCTACCGGCTGGGAGGGCCGTAACCCGGGATTTGAAATGGCGTGGGAATCAGGCGCATTTGCCCTGAAGGGGCAAAGTGGCGGAGCCGACGGGACTCGAACCCGCGACCTCTCGCGTGACAGGCGAGCGTTCTAACCAACTGAACTACGA
>OMII01000180.1 GCA_900299055.1 Pseudomonadota bacterium
AGCGTAGCGTCTCGTGGGCTCGGAGATGTGTATAAGAGACAGTCCCTGGACGATACCAAAAAGTGCCTGGGGAGAGTCGCCCCTAGCTGCGAAGCTTCGGTGAGCCCACCGAGTTGTTAATTCAAGCGCCGCACGAGTAGTCGCTTCGTCAGATGTTGAATTAATGCAGTGATCGAGCACCATCATGATATCGCTTCCGATGATTCGCTGCATCTCGATGCTTCGTTCAGGTGAGAGCATGATGCGTCTGCCGTCGGTATAGCTGCGGAACGAGGCACCCTCCTCGGTCATCTTTATCTGCTTGCTTAGGGAGAATACCTGAAAGCCGCCAGAGTCGGTTAGAACCGAGTGGTGCCACTTCATAAAGCGATGGATATCACCGTGACGTTGAAACACTTCAGGGCCGGGCCGGATGAGTAGATGATACGTATTAGCGAGAAGTATTTGGTAGTCCAGCCCCTTAGCATCCTCGAGGTCGGTGTATTTAAGCGCAGCTTGGGTCGCTACGGGCATAAATATTGGAGTCTGTACGGTTCCGTGGAGGGTGTTAATTGTAAGGGCTCGTGCATGGCACCATGGGTCGGTAGCGTCGATAGTACAAGGAAGTCGAAGTGTCGTGGTCATGCCGGTTACACTATAGCTATTCTATGTGCTGGTAGTAAGTGGCGCCGCCCACTATTATGCTATTCTGGTGGCTGTGTACGCGTCAAAGCGGCACAATCAAACCAAGTCAGGCAGCTTTTTGCCGGCTTTGTAGTGACCGTTTATATGCGGTGAATGGAGCGGTACTCGAAGGAGTTATGTCTCAGGAGCAAACTAGTATCCAGCCATCCGAAGATCCGCGAGCGGGGGTGGTGCGTTTCATAGAGTCACTTCGCTCACATAAAGGCTTTGAGCCCTTAAAAGCTCGGATTCGGGTTGTGTCGCGAGGGCTGTTTGTTGAGGAGAGCGCGCTTGAGGGAGTTGTTACAGAGTTTCAGGCGTGGTTGACGAAGATAAGCGCCGGGGCCGCTCAAAAGAGTTTTGATAAGACCAGGCAGTGGCTCTTTGAGGACCGGGAGCCCGAGCGATTCTATGTAGTCGAGGGCAAAACAACACTCACTGGCTATATTATTGCGGCACCGGTAGGTGCGCCGCAACGATTTGGACTTCCGTACTATCTGGGCTCGCTTTTGCCAAGCTCCACATACCTCCATCCCTCAGATCCTGAGCTTGCACGATGTAAGGGGCTTGAGGTGCGCTCAACGAGCGGCGGAGTCGAAGCCCTTGTTCAAAAACGAGACAAGCAGCTGCTTGTCTCTGAGCAGACTATCAAGAGCTTTGAGGAGTTGGCCAAGAGCTCGCGGTTTATCCAGAGGCGATATCCGGGAAGTGAAAAAAGCCTCTCGGTTTGTGTCCGTGCTTTAGCTGGGCTTGTTCGCAGAGCACGCCACGTACCGCGAGCGTTTCCGATGTTGGTTCCCTACGACGTCAAACGGCTAAGCAACGTGAGATACGCGCGGCGGGAAAGTTTCTATTCATTGAGGAGCGTGGGAAAATAAGCAGAATTATCGAGGCACACGGGCGGAATTTAGGTCTGTTTCTGCGCAGTGAGCTATCTCGAGTACCGAAGGATAAGCTGGGATCGTTTCGTCTGACGCCTAAGCACCGCGACTTGATGGGGTTTTACGAGCGGTCGGGGAAGAAAATCTCGGTACATATACGTGCCTTCGCGGAGTTTTCCGAACTAATTCGCCGAGCGCGTGACCCACGAGAGAAATTTGCTGGGTGGTTTACGACGTCAGAGTGTTTCGAGAAGTTCTCATCATTTTTTCAGCTGTCGCAGTCGATCGATCGTCACAAAGTTGCTTCTTCGATTGAGCGCTTTGATCTTCAGGCGTTTGAGTATCGCGCGTATGGCGGATGGATATTTGCCGTATCTCGCGAGCAGACCGTGATGAGGGTAGTGGCTCGTCACATTCGGATGCCTGGGCAGAGAAGAAAAAAGGTTTCATGAAAGAGTCGAAGCAGCTAGTTCTTAAGGCTGAGGGGCTTACGAAGTGGTTCGGAGAGGGCGCCCAGCGAGTCGCCGCCGTGCACGAAGTCTCGATGGATCTGTATAAAGGGGAGTTTGTCGCGCTCACCGGACCCTCTGGTTGCGGAAAAAGCACATTGCTAAATATGCTAGGCCTGGTCGAGTCTCCCACAGCTGGCGTGCTCTGTCTCGATGGGGTCAACATCGCGACAGCCTGCGCCGCCCAGCTGCGTGAATCGCGACGTTCTAGAGTAGGATACGTATTTCAATCTTTTAATCTCCTCTCCACACTTACTGCTCTTGAAAATGTTATGGTGCCGCTCATACTCACGGGGGGCGATCGAGCTGCAAGCGAAGTCCGTGCAAAAGAGCTCCTCAAAGAGCTCGGCTTGTCGCATCGACTTCACTCACTTCCGGCAACACTCTCAGGTGGAGAATCGCAGCGAGTAGCGATCGCGAGAGCAGTTGCCCATCATCCCCGATATATCTTGGCTGACGAACCAACTGGAAATCTCGATTCAGCTGCTGGTGCTAGTGTCCTCGAGCTTCTTCAACGAATAGCGAGCGATGGCACAGCCGTTCTGATGGCGACTCACAGCGATGGCGCTCTGCGGTACTGCTCGCGGTCGCTACAGATGCGTGATGGTGAACTCGTTGACTGCTAATGAATACAAATTACGTCGGTTTGCTATGCCGTTGTGGTTGTGGATGCGCTTTGTAGTGCGGCGGTGGATACGAAATCCACTGCGAGTAGCGTTCCTGGTTCTCTCTATCGGGGTTGCTACCACGCTGTGGACAGCAGTCACCAGGGTTGCATTCTCAAGTGTTGAATCATTTGAGAAAAGTATTGGAGTGGCCGATAAACGGTACCAAATTAGAGTCTCGGCTCGTGGTGGTCGTCTCGATAGGAGACGCCTGCGAGATGCACTAGCCGCACTACCAAAGCTCACAGATGTCGTCTTTCTCGCTCGAGAGGCTGGATTGGTCGCGCGGAAAAGAGGCACCAGAGTGTCCGAAGACAAGAAGCCTTTCACGATAGTCGGTGTAGGTGGGATGAGCGCAGAGAACGTAGTATCGGTTCCCTCCGATAGAGTCGCTATCTCCGAGAGCGGAATGAGAAATCTTGGGGTGACTGTTGGAGACTCCGTAATGGTTTGGCGGGGCTCTGAAGCTCGAACACTTACAGTCGAACAGTTGCCGACGGATAGTAACTCGCGCTTCTCGGAATCTGCGGTGGTCTCGCTGGGGCACTTCTCTGAAGAAAATAGCTTCGATGAAGCGCTGATAGCTTTTGGCCAGAAAGAGCTGTCAAATCAGGAGTTTGAGGACTTTCAGAGCTGGCTTCGCTCGGCCACTCGTAGTGAACTGGTGCTCGCAGAGCCTCTTACGGCGCCACTTGAGCGGGCACAAGAAGTTACAGCTGCGTATCGATTTAATATCGTCATCGTGGCGGCGATGAGTCTGTGTGTCTGCGCATTGCTAGTCTATCAGGCAACACAGCTGAGCTTTATTGCGCTCTCTCGTGAATTGTCTATCTTACGCATCGTTGGTGTAAGTGCGGTAGAGATCGGCTCAGCATTGATCCTCGAGGCTGCGATCATGAGCGTCCTAGGAGCCCTTATCGGTTTAGTGGTAGGGTATCCAGCCACTCTATATCTCACAAAGTCTCTGCTAGAGACTGCCTATCAACTCTATGGTGTCGAGTTTGCGGAGCTCTCGCGATCTGAGTCTGTACTTCGGGGAGTAATCACGGTGTTTACTATCGCACTTGTAAGCTGTGCAAGTGCGACTATAGCAGCGGTGCGAGCGGTGTGCGGCGGTATAGCAAGTGGAGCACGCAGGGAGAGAGTCCACGTCAGGCCACTCTCGAGCGGTCTGCAGTATGGATTCTTTGTGATCGTTAGCACCGAGGTAGCACTCATTCTTCTGATGCTCACGTTGTACCCGTCGGTGGTACTTACCTACGCAGCCCTCGTATCTTTACTTGTATGGGTCGCCACAGCGGGCGTAAGTGGTCTTGTAGCTGTTCCTGCAGCTCTTAGTTCAAGACGTGCAGGAGTGCCAAGAATGCTGGCGTTTTCTCTACTTAAGCGTTCTGGTGGCTCATACGTTTTTGGTGTTATTGCCTCCTCGGTCGCTATTGCGTTGATGACATCCTTGGCGTGCATGGTGGGGAGTTTTCGAGGCACGCTGCGCGACTGGAGTCGTGTGAGGCTACAAGGAGACCTCTTCCTATCTTCAGCCATAGCAGGAGAAGGAAATGAGAACCTCGTGAGCGAGCGAGTAATTGGTAGTGTGCGAGCGCATCCCGATGTGCTTCGTGTGATAGCGTATCGCGAAGCGCGAGATGTAGTTAATAGTAGAGATGTTATCATAGCAGGCACTGATATCCGCGCACAGTGCGCGCGGGGTGTCTATATATTCATGTCGGGAAGTTGTCGTGATGTGGAGTCTACAACGTTACCGTACGTCGTAATAAGTGAGAGTGCCGCGCGTAAGTGTGCTCTTGAGCGAGGCCAGCGTATTTCCCTCCAAGGCAAGAACCTGCTAGTTGCCGCAGTGTTACGAGAGTTCAGCACAGAACAGCCGCTGTTTATAACTGATGAGGCGGTATTTATGGAGCTGTATGGCCAACAAGGCGCAAAAACTCTAACTATCGACCTCTCTGACACAGTAAACGTGGAGCATGCTCGTAAATCTCTGATGGAAGCTCTTACAGAGCCGGTAATTCTGCGAGACCACCGGGAGCTCCTACGACTAGTTGAGGAGATATTTAACCGCACGTTCACGATAACAGAGAGTGTTCGATGGGTCGTATTTATTCTTGCGGTAGGTGGGCTTGTGGCTGGTTATATCCAGCATATCTGGGAGCGACGGTTAGATCTACGAGTGCTTGATGTTCAAGGGATGCATCGATCGGAACACTTTTGTATGTTTTGCCTTGAAGCGTGCTGCCTTGTTGCGATTCCGATTGTCGCTGGCGGAGGTGCAGGGCTTATCCTGGGTTATACCCTCACTGAATACCTCAATCCACTCGTATTCGGGTGGCGATTGCAATTCGATAGTGGAGCTAGCTTCGGCATAGAAGTGGCAACTTTTGCGCTTTTGAGCGTTGCCTCGATGGTTGGGGGCGCAATGATTCTCTTACAGGTTATTACCAAACAAGTTGGATTGCGGGATGAATAAAATTAAAGCGCGGTTCGCAGACTCACCTGTTGCCACCAGTATGCACACTTCCAGGAATGCGTTTAGTTTGCGAACAGGAGGACATTCCGGCTTTATGAGTCGTTTCTCAGAGTCGACTGAGCATCTCTTGATAATGATCGTAGCCGGCTTTTGCATTGTCGCAATCTTATTTTTTGACGGCTCAGTTATGGCGCAGCCAAAACCGGAGTTGCAGGCGCACAGCCGGGCCGAACGCGGATATTCATGGAGTTTTCCCAGAGATCATGGACGACATCCAAGCTTTCAAACTGAGTGGTGGTACTACACTGGCCAGCTCTATGATGCCGAGGATGAAATCTTTCGCTCGACGCCGCGCTTTGGATTTCAACTAACCTTTTTTCGTCGTTCGACTCTTGTTGATGGAAAGCCGCATGATCAGATGCTGGCTCATGCTGCAGTCACAGATCTGCGACGTAAAAAGACATTTTCTACCGCCCGCGTCGGGGGAGCTGAGGTAGGGCTGGCGGGAGCAAGCCAGTCATTTCTTCGAGTTTGGTCGGGCGATTGGACGGCCGAGAGTGTTGGGAC
>OMII01000181.1 GCA_900299055.1 Pseudomonadota bacterium
ACCAGGGAATGAGATCGTCTTTCCTGAAGCTCGGAACGTAGCGTCATCGACAGTGATAGAAACGGATACTCGAGTTCCCTCAGCGTCGCGCATCTGTGAGGCAAGTGTTCGCTTCCAAATTAGTTCATAGAGTCGAACTGCCTCAAGGCCCAGTCTGTCTTTTACTGTTGCTGGAGGTGTGAACTCAGAGCCGGCCGGGCGGATTGCTTCATGCGCTTCTTGAGCGTTTTTTACTTTTGTCTTGTAAAGACGGGGGGCATCGTACAGGTACTCTTTGCCAAACTCTCGGGCGATGAGCGCGCGCGCCGCTCCGAGCGCTTCTTCCGATAGCGTTGTGGAGTCGGTACGCATATACGTAATGAATCCGTTTTCGTAGAGCGTTTGCGCTACGGCCATGGTGCGCTTAGCTCCGAATCCAAGCTTTCTATTTGCTTCCTGCTGAAGCGTGCTCGTTGTAAACGGCGCGTAAGGCTTTTGAGAAAACGGCTTGCTCTCAACCTCTGAAACGAGAGGTTGTGTAGAGCGGAGTTTTTCTGCAAGCGTTGTAGCCGCCGCCTCGTCGAGGAGAATAACGTCTGCTCGCGCGGAGAGTTTTCCTGTGTCGGGATCGAAATCTTTTCCGCTCGCGACACGCTTGTCGCCTACATGAGTAAGCTCAGCGTCGAAGGGGATCGTGGTGTCAGAAGGGGCCTCAAATGTGGCCTTAATGTCCCAGAAATCTGCTGAGTGAAATCGAGCGCGCTCACGCTCTCGTTGCACCAGTAGTCGAATAGCAACGCTCTGTACGCGTCCCGCACTTAGGCGCGGCACCATCTTCTTCCATAATAGAGGAGAGACGGAGTATCCATACAGACGATCAATAATGCGCCGAGTTTCTTGGGCGCGCACCAAGTTCTCGTCGATCTCTCTGGCGTGCTCAAGACTCTCCTGAATCGCCTTCTTGGTGATTTCATGGAACACGAGTCGCTTCACGGGGACTTTAGGTTGAAGAACTGACAGCAGATGCCAGCTAATCGATTCACCTTCGCGATCTTCGTCGGTTGCGAGGTAGACTTCGGAAGCGTTCTTCACGGCGCGCTTGAGTTCGTTAACGCGCTTTTCCTTCTCGCTCGGAATGATGTAGAGCGGACTAAAATCTGCGTCTACGTTTACACCGAGCCGAGACCACTTCTGTTTTTTAATCTCAGCGGGGATCTCGGCGGCGTTGTTTGGCAGGTCGCGAACATGGCCGTATGAAGCTAATACCTCGAAATCATTAGGCAAGAACTTCTCAATCGTCTTAGCTTTTGTTGGGGACTCTACTATTACAAGTCGCTTGGTCATTGCTCTTTCCGCTTCTCAGGGGTGCGGCGCCTCGAGAAATCAAATACTTACATCCGCCAGGGTCCAAAGTGACCGGCCCATGATTACAGGGCATTGGGCAGTCTGCGCAACCCCCAAGGGGGAAATTAGTCAAAGCGTCGCCTGCCACCGAACAGACCTCCGGCGGGCGTCCGATCCTTTTAGTTAGTCAAATCAAGTTATTGCGCGAAAAGGACGGGCTGTTTCATCTTGCCGCACACACCTCTGCATGAGCGGGCTCCGAGAGCAGGGCTAGAGCCTGTTGAGCATCTGACGTATGAGCCCGAGCCGCTCGCGGAGCTGCCTCTCGGTGCAGGCCGTCTGAGTTTTTACCTTTTGAGCCGAATTGAGCTGCGCATGGACCTGCGCGTGCGAGCGGTTGGTGCGTTTGTGATACATATTAACGAGCTTCCTGACCTCATTGATCAGAAACGCCTTTTCTTCGGCTCGAGTGCGACGCTCGTCTAATCGTGCAGCCACCTTTTCGGTGACTACTTGATGAATCTCCTCATTGTGTGACAGACCGCCAAAAAGAGTGAGTTGGTTGCCGTGGACGATTACTGAATTGATACCGCTGTTGTGAGATGCGAGCGCCTCCCATTGTGGATGAGCGGGCTTATCATCATTGCTTGCCTCTCGACGCTGAAAGTCCTCCTCGAATTCTGACTTAGGCCTTACGCAGTGACGGATCTCTTCTTCGATCTCTTCGGCTAGTTTTGTGAGCGTGGGATCCGCCGGTAGGTAGCAATAGGCGACTTGTAGTGAAGAGAGGCTCGGTATTCGACGCACGATACGACCCAGAAATTGGCGGAAGTACATTTTTGTACGAACCGTTGTCGCGTACACGCCCACTCGAAGTCGTGGTATATCAACTCCTTCGCTCACCATATTACAGGCCACTAACCAGGGCTCATCTGAATCGCGAAAGTTTTTGAGCTTCCTTCCTGCTTCGGCCTCTTCAGAAAGAATTACCACTGGAGCCGTTCGAGTTAACGAGTGAATTAATTTCGCTAACTTGCGTGCGCTTGTTTGGTCTGCGGCCACTAGGAGAGCGCCTGCGTTGGGATGATCGATGCGCGTTTTCATGAGCATCTCGTGGGCATCTCGTATCATCGGCTCGATCCAGCCGCTGGATACATCAAGTGCAGCGCGAAGCCTGCGCGACTGCCCAATATAATCAAGTTCGTCCACAAACGAAGCACTCACGTCACCTGCTTCTTCGCGCCACGCTACATCACCACCATAGGTAAAGAAGGCTGTTGGTCGACAAACGCCCTCTTCAACGGCTCGGCTGTACTGATAGGAATAATCTGGAAGACTGAAGCCGTGTTCATCGTAAGGAACAAAAGGAATGGGAGCGTTGTCACTGCGAAACGGTGTGCCGCTGAGGCAGATAATGAAGCTGGCTTCATGAAAAGCTGATCGCAGGCCATCACCCCACGACAGACCGTCGCCGGCGTGATGAACCTCATCAAGAATGATGCACGAGCTTGGCGTTAGCCGCCGAAACAGGCCCGGCTTCTGGGCAACCTGCTGGTACGTGACAACAAAGCCATCATAATCGCCAGTAAGTATCCCCGTGGAATTTGAGAAAGAGCTGTCGAGTTGTAGATCTAGATTTGCTGCCGCACGAGCCCATTGAACTTTTAGGTGTGCGGTTGGGACGACGATGCCGATCCGTTTCGCCTCGCGCTTCCGCATTTGATGTAGCGCCAGTACGAGCGCTGCGGTGGTCTTTCCAGCGCCCGGAGTGGCTTCGAGAAGAAGCGTTTTTTCTCCTCGCAGAACACAATCGCGATAGGTTCCGAATGCTTCTTGCTGCCATGGTCGCAACTTGATCTCTTTGATGGCCACGGGGGCACGTTCAAAGCCGACAGTAGTTTTGGAAGCAGTATTTCTAGTGGACGTCATGAGAACAACGGTAGCGCGAGCACGTGAAGACCCTTCGCGTGCGTGAAGTTGGATAGTGGTAATCAACATCTGAGAGCCTGTCTAGACTAAAACCACCACATAGAGACTTCTTCTTGGTCTTGACTGGAGGCTTCGTTTGTATCGTTCAGAAGAGCGGATAGTGACCGATTCGATCTGAAATGATGACGCGTCGTGGGTTGAGGATCGGAAATAGCTGAAAATTAATACGATAGATCTGGCAAGCATCGGCGATTGTGCTATGTCGGGTGCTTTCGAGGAGAGCGAGCTGCGTAAGCTCGTGCCATTAACCGCCATGCAAGACGATCGTAGCCGCCATAATCAAAACGTTCACGTCCGGCAGGCGTTAGAGAGCCTTGAAAAACCAGGGGATCAGCACTTCTGGGATGTCTTTGATGAGCTAAGCTTCCTTCCCCCCTCGTATGATGTAACTGTTGAGCAGTTTCGCGCCGGGCTCTATAGCCCGAACCATTTTATCCAAACTGTTTCGGCGACCAATGTGGCTCGTTTTGCACGAGATGCCGATTGGGCATTGCCTGAGTTAGAGGGACTTCTCAAACGAGAGCCTCACGACGTACTGCTAGTGAGTGCGACAGCTGCAGCTATCCAGTCGATAGGCACGACGGAGGCTGCGGCGGTGCTTGCTGGTGCGTTGCAGCGTCTTCTCGCAAGCGATCTCCCATCACATCAAAAGGGAGAGTTGTCGACATATATCCTACGGAGTCTCGTCTCGATGGGTCTCGTAGCTCATGAGCAGCGAGGGGCCTTTCGCCGCGCGGTAGAGTACTTCACCGCGCAAGAAAATATGGCGTGGGCTCCGGAGTGTCTTCGGGAGCTCGATATGTTTTGTGTGGAGACAGCGAAAGATCTGAATCAGCTCGTTCTTCGGGACCCTACGACCCCGCTCACAGATGAGGTGCTGATCGGGTATCGAGTTCGGTCGATGCCGAGTGTCCAGGAGCGCACATATGGCACATGGGCCGTTCTCATGGACGAGTATTGTAAGTTTTCGTCATGCGGGCTTCCTGATCGCTTCGCGTTTCTTGAAGATGCCTGTTATGCAGAGGATCGTAAGGGGCGAAATCTCGGATTAGCGAGGGTGGTTGTCCTTGAGAATGATAATGGCATCATGGCGGTATGTCTCTCATGTGACGAGGCTGGAGTTGGACCTGTTTCCTGGTACCCTGAGGTTGCGACCGGGATGCTCCATCGCACCATGCGACTTGATCCATCTTCGACGTTTGTACTCACCTACCATTTGAGCGCCGCAGGAAATGGTGTTCATGGGGAGCTAGTGCTGCGCGAGAGCCCGAGCCTTCGAATTGCATCGCCAAACGACCTCTTTCAAGATGCCTTCGGTGATATTCAGCAAATGCTCTTTGAGGGAACGGCGCTTCCAAAGCGCGCTGTTCTGGCAGCGCAACACCTCAAAAGGGAGAGGTAGACCTCCGAACCTGCCGCCCTTAGAGGTTGCTTGAAATAGTACGTATGAGTCCGAAAAAGAGCTGAGTCGTGCCCACCTGGTGCAAGAACTGGCCAAGGCGTCGGAGCGCTGTATAGAATGCGAGCGAGGACAGAGTGTCGATTATGCAGGCCCAGCAACCCACCCCTTACATGATTGATTTGCATCTGAATGGCGTCACCATTCCTAGAAGTGAGCAAACCTCAGAGCAGGAGGTCGTAGACTTTTCAGCTCCCGATCTCTCCCTTGAGCAGGTGCGCAAAGCAACCGCTGAATTGGTCACTAGGGGTACGACCCACTTTCTTGCCACAATGGTTTCTGCCCCGGAGGAAGTGACGCTGCGAAATCTCTCCGTAATAGCTCAGGCGATGGAAGAATCGTGGGGGAGTTCTATTTTAGGTATTCACGCAGAGGGTCCTTTCTTTTCTCAAGATACACGCGGCGCGCACAATGAGCATGATATTCGAGACCGCGCCGATAAGGCGCTCTTTAATCGAATGTTTGAAGCCTCGCGGGGCAAATTGCTTTTGACAACAATCTCGCCCTCAATTGATGGAGCAGCGCCTTTTATTGACGCTATTGCTCAGATGGGGGTCGCTGTCTCACTCGGACACCATAACGCCGATTTTAGACAGATTCAGGAGGCTATTGCGGCTGGTGCCACAGGCATTACGCACGCTGGTAATGGCTGGTCTAAGGAGCCAGCGATGGGGGCGCGAAAGAATCTTGAAGTGGTGTCACAGCTCGCGGATACAAGAACGTACGTGATGTTTATCCCGGACGGTATCCATATAAGCCCTGAGTTCATTGCTCTGTGGCATCGTGTTGTCGAGGCGATAAAGCCGGGACACAGCATCTTTGTCAGTGATGCTTCTCCGCTCTCGGGTGCGGAGGAGGGAAACTATGTGTTCTGCAACCAGGAAGTTCGAGTTGGCCGGGATGCACGTGGTCGATCGCGTACGTTTCCTCTGACCGGCTCGTACGATCAGCTCTCTGATTGCGTTGAGATTCTGCGTGGGATGAACGTTGTTTCCGAGCAAGAGATCGTCGATGGCGTGACGCGCAATCCATTGGCTTTTTTGGAGGCGCCACTAAGGAGAATCGACAGATTTCCAGATCTCTCGGGCCTGCGCTGAGCTTATAGAAGCCTCATCATCCGACTTGGTTGCCTAAGTCTTCGTGATTTCGTAGGGTAACTCACAATCGCCGTGTGATCGAACGTGGCGCCGCTTCAGATTCACTTACATGAACAACTCACTCGCAGAGCTCTCGCCACAACTAACCTCGCCGATTGGGCTCGTTGCAGGAAATGGTCGATTTCCAATGGAGTTTGCCCAAAAAGCTCGAGAACAGGGTCTCGCAGTAGTCGTGCTTGCTCTCAAGGGAGAGGCTGATCCAAAACTTGAGGAATTGGCACAAAAGCTCGTGTGGATTGGAGTGGGGCAGCTTGGCAAGCTCGTGCGAACGCTCAAGTCCAGTGGTGTTAAACAGGTGGCATTTCTTGGAGGTGTCACACGGGTAAATTTTGTTGATGGATTTCGAATCGACTGGCGCGGCCTCAAAATGCTCTCCCGTATGCGCTCATTCAATGATGATTCGATGCTGCGCTCGATTATCGCAGAAGTTGAGTCGTCTGGAGTTCAAGTTATAGCGCCGTGCACGTTGCTGCAGGACAGTGTACCGCGACGGGGGCTCTTGGCGGGTAAGCAACTGGCAGGTGATGTACTTAGAGATGCGCAGATAGGATGGGACGCTGCACGTGCTCTTGGGTCACTTGATATTGGTCAGTCAGTCGTTGTCAGAAACAAAACCGTCATCGCCGTGGAGGCAGTAGAGGGAACCGACGCCACTATAAAGCGCGCTGGAGATGTGCGTGGCGCTCGAGGCGTTCTGGTAAAGCTCGCAAAGCCGATTCAAGATCTCCGTGTTGATTTGCCTGCGATTGGCGCTAAAACTATCGAAGGGATGCGCGACAGTAATTTAGGAACTCTGGTTGTTGAGGCGGGTAAGTGTTTAATCCACGATCCCCAGACCGTGCTCGAAAGGGCGCTCCGGTACGACATTACGATTGTAGCCGCCGAGCAGAAGAGCGATCTCGAAGTGATGCCGGCCTAACAATTAAAAAGTATTTATGCTGGTGTGAAGGGGCGTTGTTGTGGCGCTTATCGGCTAGCGCGTGCCTAAGAGATCTTGGCTTGATGATTCCGAGTATCTAGTACGAAAAGTTCTTACTTTAAATATTTTCAAGCTCCTGATGTTTTTTTAGAAGCAGATCAGTTTTTCTGCGGACTATGAGTGACGGGGTGGGGAACCCGGACAAGAGATGACGCTTGCGATGAGCATAGGCCTCAAGCAGGTGATAAACAAACAGAAAGGAGTTTGTACGTTATGTCTCTTGTAGCCAGAAAAGCACACTTTATCGCGCTTGCTTCAATCGCGAGCCTCATCTCAAGCACGCAGCCAGGTATAGCCAACGCGCAATCCGCTTCAGATAAGACGATAGCCCAAGCGATCCTCGCCTCACAGGATCTTCAACAGTTCAACGTGCTGTATCACTTTGATTCAGTCGCTTTCGCGGAGACTCTGCCTGATGGCAAGGTTCAAAACTATGTCGCTCTTTCGAGTTTGAAGCTCGGACGTGACGAGGGAAGTAATAAGCTACTTCATCGAATTATTGTTCGACGAAAGATAGATGGCGATGCAACGCCGTATTTGGAGAATTCTGAAACTATCTTTGACAGTGGTGTGCAGGAGACAACGCTCTCCAAGGCACCACTCACAACAGCCGCTGAAAAAAAGAGCCTACTGCAGTCTTCCTTTTACGCTAAGAATGACCCCAGAGAAATTCGTGTTTGGCTCACGCCTGCCACGCTGGGACATCGGTTTCCTCTTCTTCGGGCAGTAGTAGCCGACATTAGCACGAGAGCGATTCAGCAGTGTGCTCAAGGAGTAATCGATGGGCCATTTAAGCACAACGTGCAGTATGGGCTCTTTAGTACCCGCACTTCAGACAGCAAAAACGTATGTACTGAGCAGTGTAAAGATCCTTCTGGCACTCCATGTCGTGAGACTGAGTTCTCTCCAGGTGTGACATATGCGTTTATCAACACCAGGGCGTTTTCGGAGGCGAATAATAATTTCGTCCTGAGCAAGGCCGGTAAAGTCGCGGGAGATGACGAGACCCTTACACATCTGTGTAAAGGGATGGGCTTTGACGGAGTTGCGCGGGTGAATAAGTTGCGCCTGTATAGTCCTCGATCGGCATTCGATAGGATGTTCTCGTGTCGAAATATGGTTGTCGTTCGCTACGTCAACGGAACATGGACGAACGCTACTTCGTGTGATGTTGGCCGAAAATATATTGAAATCGCGCCAAAAGCAGATGAGCCAAATATCGGCGAATCTTCAGACGTAACCTGCTACAAGTTAGACTAGGATAAGCCTTCGCCGACTCTCCGAGGATTGCAGGGCTGAGTGCCTGCGCCTCGGAGAGTCGCTTTTTTCAATCCTTATGAGATGAGCAGTAGAGCGGAGAGGCCCAGTGTCAGCGGTTCTCTAGTCCCGCGACCTTCGACCAAAATCATCTGCTGGCTCTACATGAACCAAGACTTTAGAGATCTCTGGAAGAGCGTTGTGAATTGCTTCGCCGACATTGTGGGCGACTTCATGGCCCTCTCGAATCGAAGAGTTCGGGTCACACAGAACATCGAGATCCACAAAGTAATCGAAACCAACCTTGCGTACATGACACTTGTGCGTCCCTAAAACGCCACTGACGTGTTCAGCGACTTCTCTAATTCGAGCTGCTATAGCAGGATCTGGAGCGGTGTCGATAAGTTCAAGAAGAGCTGGCTTCAATAAAAGCGTCGCATTAATAGCGATAATAACTGCGGCGAGAAGCGCCGCAAAATCGTCGGCGCACTCATATCCTGGACCACCAATCAGTGCTACCGAGATTCCAACAAACGCCGCGGCGCTTGTGATGGCATCGGCCCTGTGATGCCAAGCATCTGACTTGAGCGCGAGGCTTCCTATTTCGGTGCTCGTTGCTAGCACGGTTCGAAAGAGTGTTTCCTTAACCGCTATAACCGTGATGAGCACCAGGAGTGTAAATGGGGCGGGCGAATGGTGAGGTGTTGCGATCTCCCGAATGCTTTCGACGGTAATAAGTGTCGCAGCACCAAAAAGAATCAGAGCAACTATTGCGCCAGCCAGGGGCTCAAACTTGCCATGTCCGTACGGGTGATTTTCGTCGGCTGGCTTGCCAGCCATTTTAATACCGAATACAACAACCAGAGAGCTTACGATGTCCGACGCTGATTCAATCGCGTCAGCGATAAGTGCGTATGAGTTGCCAACTATGCCCGCAGTCGCTTTCACGATAGCCAGGCCCACGTTCACAGCGATCCCCAGGCGGGCTTTTTTACTTCCAGTGGTCGATGCTTTTTGAGTTTGAGAGTAGTTCGTGTTGCTCATATGACAGCGCTCTTTAGTTGGCGTATTTTACTCCACATCCATAGGGCTCGGTGTCGCTCGGCAAAGGGCGTTTGCCCGATCTGAGTGCATCGAGTGCGGCAAGCACGTAGTTAGTAGCAGTGCTGATATCTTCAGAGCGAGTCGATGCGACGCTATCTATCGCGCCTGCGTAAGCGATACGTCCATCAGAATCAATCACAAAGACGTGTGGGGTTGTGCGGGCACCGTATAGTTTGCCGACAGTTCCATTTGGATCGAGGAGAAGAGCTGTAGAAGAGAGCCCGAGGTCGTTGATGATATCGAGAGCTTCGGTCTGTTTTACGTGACCTTGCTTGCCTTCAGCGCTTGAGTTGATTGTCAACCAAATGGCACCTTTGGCGAGGCTCTCGCGCTGAAATCGCTGCATATCTCCGTTTGAGTAAAATTTCTTCACGAATGGGCATCCTGGGTTGAACCACTCTAGGACAACAGTTTTACCTAAGAAGCTTTTGAGTGACACATCAGAGCCTTGAGCATTTGCAAGTGTAAAGTCAGGAGCGCGCTCGCCAACTTTAGCGGGTAAGGCGATGGCGAGCATCGGCGCCATCATAAGGACAAAGCTACTCAGAACTAGAGAAGTAATTCGTGGCATAAAGATCCCTTTGTACATCGCAGTTGATGCGCGAGACACTGGTTTCAAGTCGCGTATCTGCTAG
Source organism: Pseudomonadota bacterium (assembly GCA_900299055.1). Lineage (GTDB taxonomy): Bacteria > Bdellovibrionota_C > UBA2361 > UBA2361 > OMII01 > OMII01. Next base: position 9,904 of record OMII01000181.1, read on the forward strand.
AGACCATAGATCATTGGTATGATTGCTGCCAGTAAACGAGAGTGCGACGCTCTTGTGGCGGGGGCGTCCGCGCTACTAGCCAGGTAATTTTTCTAACGCATCGATGACGATTCCGGGAGTTAGAATGTTTGGGAGGATAATCGGCGGGTTCGAAGGGCCCACTCGAATCACATTGAGCGGGACGCCGTTTCTGCCATAGCTCTGGAGAGCTCGAGTTATTGCAGGATTCTTTGACGTCCAGTCAGCGCGCACCAAAGTTACATTTTTAGAAGCAAGACGTTCGCGAACACTCGCAGATCCGAATACTACACGCTCATTTACCTGACAGGTTATGCACCACTCAGCTGTAAAATCGAGATAGACAGGACGCCCCTGTGCAAGAAGTCGTAGGACCCGATCTTCGGAATAAGACTCCCACAGCAATCCGTATGAATCACGAAATGGCGCCACTCCATCCTCAGAAGAACAAGCTCGGGAGCGACTCTCTTCTATCTCCACAGCAGTTGGTATCGCGATGTAGAGCGCGAGGGCCCATGTAATGCACGCGGCGAGGATAAGTGGTGTGCGCAAAGACGCGCGTGCCTGTCGTGCGCGCAGAACAAGCCAGAATCCAAGAGTTATGACGCACAGCCCCCATAACACATCGATCAAGATCGTGAGTCCGGGAGGCTCCATCCCCATCTGCCGCGCGAACACGCGGGTAAGCCAGATGACACTCGCAAAGAGCGGGAATGCCATGAGCTGTTTGAATGTAACCATCCACTCTCCTGGTCGTGGTAAAAATCGGAGCAGCGACGGATTGTATGAGAGTAGAAGGTATGGAGCGCTCATGCCGAGTCCAAGGCTGGTAAAGACCGCGAGGCTTGAGAGTGGTGGAAGCGAGATAGTCGCCGCCAAAGCAGAACCCATAAATGGAGCCGTGCATGGTGTCGCCACCGCAGTAGCTAATGCGCCACTCAGAAACGAACCGATATAGCCAGTAGGGAGCTTGGACCGGCCGGCGAGATTTTGTACCGTCTGGCCAACAGTAATCTCGGTCAGGAACAGTACTCCAATCGTAAAAAACACGAAGATCATCAAGACAACAAAGAGAGGAGATTGAAGCTGAAAGCCCCACCCCAGCTGCTCACCTCCTGCGCGTAGCGACGCTAACAGAAGAGCGAGTGCCCAGAACGATGAAACAATACCAGCCGAGAACGAGAGTCCGTGGATGCGGCTCGAGCGTGCATCCGCGCGGGCGCCGTCAATGAAGCTCAATACTTTTATAGAGAGCACGGGAAATACGCACGGCATCAGATTTAAGATTAATCCGCCCAGAAACGCGAAGAGAATCGCCGCCTGTAGTCCGATATCAGCGCTCGGGGAGCTCAATGAAATGAGGCTGTTTTGGGGAGGTGTTTGTGGCAAAGCGGCTGCTTCGCCGGGAGCGGTATCCAGCAGTACTGCTCGCGGCTGCCCGGAAGGTGACCAACCACTATCAGACACGAGCACTCCTCGTACCCGATCAACCGGGAGAGAGCGACCTGGATCGCGCAGGAGTGATATTTTGAGTATATCGCCATCCTTGGAGCTGATTTGTGGCGCTGAGTTGGAGATTATCTTTGATTCTTCTGGAAAAAACGTAACTGCCGATGGGAGGGGTCTTCCTTCGAGAGGAATAATAGCGAGGATGATCCGTTCATCCTGCTCTTCAACAGCGATAGAGACTTTATCGAGTGGTCGAGGAATAGAGTTAAAAGCGGAATCGAAAACGTGAGCGTAGCGTGAGGGTGAGCCGCTGGAGGTTGTCACGGGAAGTGTCACTGATAGTGATGCTTCCCCGGGAAGGCACTCTTCTTTACAAACGAGCCAGCGTAGATCGAGGTTAATGGGGAGTTTTGAGGCTCGGCTCGCCGCGCGCAGGTCTGCTTGAAATGGGATTACAATACTGCCGTAGCCGTAGTTAACGAGTGGGCCCGTCGTGAGGCGATCTGGATACGGCCACAGTGGCTCGTGAATTACGACATCAGGTGGTGCTTGCCACGTGAATTGCGGGGCGAGTCCGGAGTCTCCCGGGTTCTTCCAGTAAATGTGCCAGCCTGGCTCAAGAGTAAATTGAACTGCAAGACTGAATGTTGACCCCGGAGACACTGAGTCCTGGTCGACGAGGAGGCGTGCCTCAAGGTGGGGTGACTTGGTGACGCTTGTGTCGCCACAGCCGATCACCGTAGCGATACATAATGTGAGGCACATGAGCGTGCGGAGGCTCATCGAGGTGGCGGACAGATAGCGGGAGCGCGGTGACATAGTGTGGAGCTCTGGTCTGGTTTTCGAAGAGCTTACAATGAATGACCGTGATCAAAAATGGCTCAAAAGACTCACCTGCGGAGGTACTTGGGCACGTCATCACGAGGCTTCTCTCTAGCGAAGCGACCGCGGTGACTCGTCGATTATGCAGCGAGTTGAAGCGAGCTGTTTGATGTGGCAGCGCTAATATAATTGAAAGAGAGTGCGCTGAAGGCTTGGTTTTGCTCTTGCACGTGGAGAAATGCCGATGCCGCTTCTTTTGCTGCTGCGCCTACCACGAGAGACTCGAAGCCGAGCGCTGCGACAAC
>OMII01000182.1 GCA_900299055.1 Pseudomonadota bacterium
CCCCTTTATATTGCTGAAAAGTCGACACAGACCTCCCTCGCTACCAAGTACCAACTTGCTGGGGGCGGTCTTTGAGACAAACGACCCTACCGATTTGGCCGGAAAATCTGGGGGTCAGGTTGAATACGCCTTTTAACCGTGCTACGGTCCCGTTCTGCACTTTGTGGCCCCATCGTCTAGCGGTCTAGGACGCTGGCCTCTCACGCCGGAAACATGGGTTCGAGTCCCATTGGGGTCACCACTTATTCCCTCCTTGATCAACCTTCTTTACTCGGAGGTATCTATGTCTGAACAGCCAACGACCCCGCAGTCGGCCGCTAACTCCAACAACCCATTCGACATCAAGGTCGGCCTTGCGAGAATGCTCTGCAATGGTGTCATCATGGACGTCATCGACGTTGAGCAGGCGAGAATCGCTGAGGATTCCGGCGCGGTCGCTGTGATGGCGCTAGAGCGAGTTCCCTCCGATATCCGTCGCGACGGTGGAGTAGCTCGAATGAGCGATCCTCGAATGATTGAAGACATCAAAGCGGCTGTCAGCATCCCGGTAATGGCCAAGGTGCGCATCGGTCATATCGCTGAGGCGAACATCCTAGAAGCTATCGGTATCGATTTTATCGACGAGTCAGAGGTATTAACGCCAGCGGACCCACACCTTCATGTCGACAAGCATGGGTACAAAACCCCTTTCGTCTGCGGCGCGACAGATCTCGGTGAGGCTCTTCGAAGAATTAACGAGGGCGCCGCTATGATCCGCACAAAAGGCGAGGCCGGAACCGGTAACATCATAGAAGCCGTGCGCCACTTGCGCGAGATAGCCCGAAATATCAAAAGTCTGCAATCCATCTCTGAAGATGGGCTGCTCGAGGCAGCAAAGGCGTATCGCGCGCCTCTTGCACTCGTAAAACAGGTGCGAGAGCTCCAACGCCTGCCAGTACCAAACTTTGCGGCTGGTGGCGTTGCGACGCCTGCGGATGCCGCTCTATGCCGACTTCTCGGCGCCGAATCGGTTTTTGTCGGCTCTGGAATCTTTAAATCAGAGAGCCCTATCAAACTTGCGAAAGCGATCGTACAAGCGACCTGCTTCTACAATGACCCCAAAAAACTCCTAGAGGTTTCGCGGGATCTTGGTCAAGCGATGCGCGGGCTAGAGATAAGCCAGATCGCGACGGAGGCAAAACTCGCCAATCGAGGCTGGTAGTCCTGAATGGAAACTGTTGGCATCTTGGGTTATCAAGGGTGCATCGAGCCCCATGAGGTTCTCCTCTCGAGATTAGGCGTTTCGCACATACGAGTGCTCTCTGTTGCAGATCTCGAACGGATCGATCGCCTGATTATACCCGGCGGTGAGAGCACCACGATGCTGAAATTCATCAAGGCTCACGGTATGATGTCCCCTCTTCGGGAATTCTCTAGAGTGCGCCCGGTATGGGGAATTTGCGCCGGAGCGATCATCGTAGCCAACGAGGTAAGCAACCCCTCTCAAGACTCCCTGAAAGCAATTGATATACATGCCCATCGAAACTTCTACGGCCCTCAAACTGAGTCGTTCTCGGTTGAGCTTGAGATAGACCTTCTTAGGGGCCCTCTTGAGGTCCAATTCATCAGGGCACCTCTTTTGGCACCGACCAGTAGCCGCAGCGAGGGGAAAACACTTTGTGTTCATGCTTCGCATCAGGGACAGCCTGTTTTCTTCTCACAGGGCAATGTGTGGGCGTGCTCATTTCATGCCGAGCTCGGCCAAGACACGGCGCTCCATGAAGAGTTCGTAAAACGCTCTGCCACGCCCCTCTAAATCACGTGACCGAGAAAACTTCTTGGTCACGGCACGAAGGACAGCTGGCCTCTATAGAAACAGTCTACGACAGAGATGCTAGCGGGCTCACAATAGCTCGGCATCGCAAAAAGCAACGCCGGTAGCATCTTTCGATGAGAGAAGAGGATCTCCAGTAAGCGGCCACGTAATAGCCAACGATGCGTCGTTCCACATAATGCAGCGCTCGTGTTCTTTTGAGTAGAAGTCTGTAGTCTTGTACAAGACTTCAGCCATCTCTGATAGCACGAGGAACCCATGAGCAAATCCCTCGGGTACCCACATCTGCTTCTTATTCTCTGCGGAAAGAGTCGCCCCCACCCATGCACCAAACGTTTTTGAACCCTTGCGAATATCAACTGCCACATCAAAGATCTCACCCTGGATCACTCTAAGCAGCTTTCCCTGTGTATGAGCGACCTGATAATGGAGTCCTCTCAAAACTCCACGTGTGGAGCGTGAGTGATTATCCTGCACGAACGAGACGGTTCGGCCGATCGCCTCCTCGAACCGCCGCTGATTAAAGCTCTCAAAAAAGAAGCCCCTATCATCGCCAAACACTACTGGCTCTAGTACTAAAACATCGGGAACCGCGAGACGCTCTGCTTTCATATAGTTTCACCTCATGCCAGCGACCTGTTATGGCCTATGACTAAGTCTAAACAAAATACGGCCCACGATAAAGGCTTCCTCATTTCACTATTCCGCGAGAAAGCGATCTCGTTCATCGGCTGTGGGGGCAAAACAGGCGCGCTGGCGGAATAGGCGTCGCCGATTCTTTGCAATAAACTTATACACCGCATCTCGCAGAAAGCGAGGCATCACGCGGCAAAAACGCAAAAGGCTCCAGGGTGCTGGTAACGCACTAACTATGCGAAGAACGGCCTCGGAACGGGAATAAAGCCGTCCACTGCCGTACAAGAGCAGCGTGTCCTTATCGCTATCACCCAGAAGCATCTGCAGGCGCCTTCCCCACTCCGATTGAAGGGGGGCAAACAAAAATGACTTCTTACGATCTCGCCCAATAATAAAACGGACCCAGAAGCAACACAAACCGCACTGTGTATCGAAAAGTATCAGGGCGTGGTCCCCTATTCTTTCTCTCTCGGAGGGTTGGAACATGCAGTCAGTTTTCATAAACGCGGCAACAGTTATTGTGACACCATGCACATACTTACCATAGAGTGTTTGAAACAACTCTAGTGACCCACGGGACAAAGCTGGTCAATGAGACCCGGCGAATCATTACGATATATAGACCTGCAAGCCTTAATCCCCCCCGCAAAACACATGAACTTTTTCAGCTAATCTTGGCGGATATCCCTGGCTAGCCCCCCTCATAGGACTGGCTCAACACTCTGGCTAAACTCGCGAATATGGGTCGATGAGCCCGTATTTTTGTGTCCGCATGATTACGATACATTTCATGCTGGACCCTCTTCGAAAAGGCGCTATGAGACTCTCTGAGAGTTTGCGAAAAGCAGTAATCACCTCAAAAAAGACCCGCTACGCGATAGCTGTCGGCGCTGGCGTCGATCACGCGGTTTTAAGACGTTTCATGAAAGGCGAGCGTGATATCAAGCTTACGACGGCGGAGCATCTAGCGGAGTATCTTGAGCTTGAGTTGAGTCCAAAAAAACAATCGAGAAAAGCGCCCTAGCAGCCACGCGCCCTATCTAAGGGGTCGTATTGACAGGAGTCCAGTGGTTCGCCACAGCACGACATCTCGGATCCACTCAGGTACCTTATCAAGAGCTGCTATGCGCTCATCGTTCCTGGCTAATGTTTCAAGCTCTATTCGGACCTCATCACATACCGTACCTTTCGAAAGACACGTAGCAACAATCCCCATCAGATCAGCCGTATCGAGATACGACATAATACCAGACATCGCGAGCAATCCCTTCTGTAACCGTTGCGCGTAATCACTCTCTCCCAGGCTGTCTCGCAGGATTAATTCAACGGCCGTTGTTACGTCTTCTCCATGTCGCACTTTTTCAGCCAAGCGGCGTACAAACAACGCGAGGCACTGCCTATCGTGAGCCTGTGGCTCATTAAGATCTTCACCACCATGATCGAGAGCGATAATTCTTCTTCCCGCCACGTGATACTGGCGCTCGTGGCGGTCAAAATCAAAACCTTTTCCACTGAGAATCGATTCTATTTCGCACGATACGATAACTTTTGCAGCGCCCCGCTTAAACCACTGCTGCATCCGTGTTACTTCGGGCAAATCATCAAAGGTAACACCTGGAGCTTCATCCATTGTGCGATATCCATCACCAACCTTTCTCCAACGAGCCGTCGTCATGTGAAATGGTATCCCATCGGCGACATAGAGGCGTCCTTCGTAACGATCCTTGGCGGCTTGATGCTGCAGCAATCCAAGGTGCATATTTGTCTCGGTAGAGCACATCTCTTTAGCATGACGGAGTACTTGTAGGGCGTCGTCTTGGAACTCCTGCATACGAGGATCACGCTCGACTGCCAACTTAACCATCGCCTGCAGATCGACAAAACCTTTCACAGCTAGATCGAGAGCGAAAGGACGAAGAAGTGAAACCGCACCACGTCGACCGAACCGATCCTGGTAGGTCGCTACGATATTAAACGAGGCTGCGCCTCGGATGCTTCCAACTCGCGCGAGCTCAGACCGAGTCATCGGATCAAGTCTGTCAGCGATCATATCAAAGAGATCCCAGCGTGGCGGCACAGCTGCCATACCTTTCAACCTAGCTAGATCCTGGCGTATGTCTGCTGGTGTTCGTGGGTACGAATGAATCGCCTGGCCGAGCTTTATATACGCCGGTCCAAGATGCTCGAATATGCGCCGCAGCTGTTCTCCGGGACGTGCGACTGTGCCTGCTGATGATTGCCCGGCCGCCAGCATTGCAGCCATAAGATACCCACGCTCGGATGGATCCGCCGCGAGTACAAAACACTCTATAACCACTCGGGTCCAATTCGCACTACTGCCATCACCTTGCGTTTCTTCGCTGTTTTGCGCTGGGAATAGGCGATCGAGGGTGTATTTCAGGGCGCAGGAATATGTGTCATCTGAGTCTCGATACAGGCGCTCCGCTCCGATAAGGATCTGCTTCATGAGTACCGCTTTAGCTTCGATAGGCAGCGACGACACATGACGATGAAGGGTGTGAAGCCATATCCGTTGCTCCTCTGGGGACTCGTGATCAAGCCCAAGGTTATGCGTTATCTCGGCAATGTCAATTCGCTCCTGCTCGACGAGGACGTTCCATCCCTGGATCTGAGCGCTGTACGCATCTACAGATTCTGGGGTCAGCGGGTCGAGAAAAAACTGCATCGTGTGCTCTACTCTCACAGCGGTCCGGCCAGCCACCCTGACCAGAGCCTCCGCTCCCTTAATCGGTATGTGCAGCTCCGCTCCACCTAATCGATTAGGCATCGCAATCGCCTGCAGCTCAGCTGATAGAGCTGCTTGAGACTGGAGTGCGTCCGCAATCTTTCTACAAAGTAGATGTCTGAGATCCGTAGCTAAGACTTTTGGTGATAACTCGAATAACGCCCCTCCTCCGACGTCTCGCCCTATTTGTGTAATAATCTTTTTCGTGAAACGGGTAGTATCAGGGTCGAGCCCAAAACGCGTCTGATAGGTATCGGCGAGGATCGAGGTAAGTGCTTCACGCAGGGGAACATCCAAGGGAGGCGCCCTGAGAACTTGCAAGCAGAGGTTGGCTCGGGCACTTGTAGGCCTTACTCGCGCGATTTTCTGAGCTAGAATAGCGCTGGCGATTTCTCGCTGCTGGGCGCTCGAAAACAGCGAGGCTCTGTCACCAATATATACAAGCGCGGCGAGCCCACGCACCGAAAAAGAGCGATAATATTCCTGTTCCGCATGTGCTGGAGCCTTGAGTACATGATCACGGAGGACTTCTCGAAGTTTTGGACTGCTTGCCATAGGGAGATGGAACATGACGTGCCGATCGTTGGCGAGCACCTGGAGCGCTGCATCGACAAAGCGCGGTTTTTCCAATCCGTTTTGTATGACCTCAGCGATGTAGTCACACCACAATCTGACGTGCCCCGAGAGGAATTCCTCGAACAACGGGTGTGCATCCACCGGTCCAAGCATCATTCGAAGATGTCTCAGCGTGCGAGGGTACCGATATCCGATCGCAGACTCCCATCCCGAAAGCTCTTCTTTCACCCCGAGACGTAGCAGCGCTCTCTCCAAGTCTCTCCCTGAAAAGAGGGTCCGGTGCCTACGTACAAACTGACTCAGTGGAGCCGTAACTGGATAGTCGCGATATCCAATTTTTTCTACCGACTCACACCAATTGTATAGCAAAATTCGCTCGGTCGATGTGAGGTGGGGGCCTAGAAAGAGTCCCCTGATCAGGGTTTGAGCCACGAGGGGATTCCCGCGAAGGTACCGCTCTAAATGTCCCACCAGAACCGCGCTCCAACGGTCATGGACCTCCTGCGTCGAGCCCCCCATGGGCACCTTCGAATACGGATGGAGTCCCGTTCGTGGAATCCGATTAATCGTGCGCTCTGATTCGGAAGCATTTCCAAAGGCATTGACGAAAGCTTTCAGATAACCACGAGGATCACGACGGAAAAACGTGTATGACGAGACATCCCTCTCCCAAAATCTGCGTTCCTCAATAAGAGTGCCAAGGCGGCTGTTAGGTACGATATCAAGGGAAGCTTCTAGTGAGGGTAGAGCAATTCGCTCGATGACCTCCCCAAAATAAAAATCCTGACTCAGCGTCGCAAATAGCAGCGACGCCTTTCGTCCAGTGGTATCAAGACTTGCAACTTCTACTGCTTTATCAGCGCCCACCGACCAGGAGAGGCGAACTCGTGGCTCGATTGGTTTCCCAAACATATCGACAACTTCAGCGCCACTGCATAGGCATCCAGCCATTACTCGCCGTACCTCTGCGAGCACTTCCGCTGATGGCGCTGGTGCTGAAGGATCTCCGAGTGAGCGCATTACAAGTTGATCGATGACTCTGAGCCTTCCAAGAAGAGGAGGAGGCTGATACCTTGATAGCTTGCTTAGTAATTCGACCGCCGCGTGACGAGCATACACGTTTCCATCAAGCCCATTTTGCAGTAGCTGATCGAAAAGCTCGTGCACCTCTGGGCAACGAACAATACCTCTTCCACCTGAATCGGCTAGCTTGGAGAAGATTTCGCTAATATCTTTCAGTCTTTCCACACTTGTGATTAGTGGGACGGCCTCCTGTACAAGACGCACTTTCTCCTCAATTGACACTGAGTTGAATCCGCACTCCTCCAGAAAACGTGAGATAGTCGGCACAAACTTGGATTGCTCAGCCGCAGCCCGCACCTCATCGGGGATAGGAACGCACTCCTGAGCCGCCCCACCTATCCGACTCGTCCCTACTCGAATCCGAGTCACACCCTCAAAATCTTCTCTGACTTGAGCCCATCGTGAGTGATCGGCGAGGTGCTCATCAAGGGCGCCAAGTTCAATAGCTCTTAACTCTGTGTACCTTCCGCCTCTCTTTGCTTCGATTACCGTCTCAAAGAGTTCCATCGCGCCTCTTGGGGAGTACCCGGCTATGACCAAGGCATCGAGGGCGAACCTATCACAAAAGATCTCTTCAGCTGCGGTAGCTCTCTGTGAACCGTCCGGCTTAAACCGTGCTTGATAGAGATGATGCCCAATTTCATGAGCAAGTGCGAACGCGATAGCGTCTTTGCTCGTCATGCTCAGAATCATATGTCGGTCGATCCCTAGCACGGTCACGTCTCCCTTCGACGCATGGACCGCGTACGTACCAGCATCGATAAGACGTACATCAAGAAGCGGGATATCTGTTGCTGGAAAGTTACTGACCCGGTCTTCCCATCGAACCGCTATGGCGTGTAGCTCTCGATTAAGGCCATCTAGCCATGGCTGGATTACAGGACAGTCTACTGCGTGTAGTTTTTCAAGGAGTTCGGTGTGTTGTCGCTCACGATCAGGTTCGGGCACCGAGCGTGAGCGCTCTGGTTGTTGTTGTCTCCGGGAGATAATTTCGGCTGTAGTCATGCCCTACCCCCGATAGCGGGTGGGTTCAGACGAAAGCTCGTGAGCCGAGCACCATCCAACGCGAACTGGCGGGGGAAGCGGGTGAGGAGAAAGGTTACCATCGTGCTGAGCGCTCTACGCCTTCTACGAGACTTTCGTATGTCGCTCTATCGATGTACTTCCCCAAGGATGAATCCGTCCTACCGGGCTCTCTGCTTCAGCTAAAGTGGCTATAAAGTCTCAACTAAGCGTGTGGAGCTGATGAGAGCTTAACCTACCTGGACATCATGATTGACTCGTCAGATTTTTCGGCTCCTCACGAGGGCGTGGCATAAGCTGTCGATAAACATACTGCACATCTGGATGCAGCTCGGGATGACTTCTAAAATGCACATGGTAGTAGAAGAACTTCTCTGGAGCCGCTCTGCTGAATCTTCGTGGCGCTTCGATATATTCGGCTAAGCCCTCGGCATGATCTTCAGCCGGATCCTCCCAGCCATTCTCTCTCCTCCCGAAGGGCGCATAAGGATCGTGAGCCAGCAACAATCTTACGGATTTCGTTCTCTTTGACTCACTGGCTTCACCCTCCACCTCTTCGGTATCCTCGAATGTCCGAAAAATAACTCCTTTACCTTGATACTCTTGGGGTCTTCCAAGCGCGTATTCCACATCTGAAATTGCAACTACTCCCCGATTGTAGCGCCATTCTTTGGGCTGCGCAGTTATGACGTGCCACCCAGAAAGTGCGTAAAATGCTTTGAAATCAAAGAGCGATTCTCCAGGGGACACAATCTCTCCCGTGACCATATCGTATCGGGTATCGCGGTCACCACGCCCTGCGAACAAACCGTGCGCGATCTCGTGTATAATTACGACGCGTCGACCTGGCACTCCCCCAAACTCCCGGCTTATTTCGTGGTGGTACTCATCGGTGAGAACTATCGGACCGTGGTCCTGGCGCCAACCATAGTACTCCTTACGTCGACTCAGAAAAAAGTCGTTTATTCCTGGCGCCATCTCCAAGTGCCCCTCTGGAATTCTTCTGAGCCCTGCTTTAAGAATCTCAATGTCTTTAATTCGCCATGCGCGATGAAGTCGCGTGTTATGAGGCGATCCATCGCGCAGATGAATCCCAAACTCCAGCTCACAGCCTATTTTTTTGAGTAAGAGATTAGTTAGTGTAGCTCCCCTCTGTCGCGAGATCGTAATTGAGGGAAATTTACTATTCTCCCCGACATATCGAGATACTCTTCGAAGCGAGTCCTTTACAATACTTCGATACTCTCGGCAGGTTCGACTCTTCTGCAGAGTCGGATAGTTATCTAGAATCCGGAGATGTTTTTTAAGCACGCTCTGCAGTTCCGCCATTCGCGCTCTCACTACCCGTGCGGCAACTCTTGGCTGCTCGACTACTTTCCCTGCATACGCGCCACTGAGACTGGGTGGCAGCTCTATCTTGCCGAATGCACGGCGAAACACAGCCTTTGCTACAAGCTCCTTGAGCTCTGGGTGCCTCAGCGTCGACAGCTGCTGAACGCGCTTATCCGAGACCAGCGACACCAGTTCTCTTCGACTGCGGGCTGAGCGAATCACCGAAAA
>OMII01000183.1 GCA_900299055.1 Pseudomonadota bacterium
GACTTGGAGAGCATATAGAAAAGATTCTTACCGACGAAAGCGTAATCGATGAGGTCCCAGGTCAAAAGATGCGTGATATAGTGAGCAGCTTTCAGCAACTCCTCAGGCGCTGGCGGTCGATCGAACGGATAGCTACCGTCTGAGGCTCGCATGAGATCCGCTACACGGATGAGATTCTCAGCTAGTCGTGGAGTACAGTATGGCGCAAGAACTCGTCGCTCAAGTGCGGAGTCCATGAACCGCATCCGCAGCGGGTGAACACGGCGAAGAAGAGCTTCGTTAATTGGACGCTCAAAGTTCTTTGTGAAAATGATAAGCAGATTATCGAGATTGGCGTCTATGGGAGCTCGGCTTTCACACCAGATACGCGCGTCCTGAATCGGCCCGAGGAAGAACGTATCGATAGCTACGTCAACTTTATCAATTTCGTCTATCAAGAGAATAACAGGCTTGCTCTGTGAGGTTAGAAAAGCGCGCGAAATCGGCCCTAAGTTCATCAACTCATCCGTGTTTTCGGCGTTGCGACCAGTCATCGCGTTAACCATCCCGAGCGTCGATGGCGCCTCTATCAAATGCTGAAGATTCATGCCCTTGAAGCACTGAATACACATCAGCTCAGCGCCTGTTATCTTGGCAAGCGATTTAGCCATAAAGCTCTTACCGCAACCGGAGGGCCCCTCAAGCAGAATACATTTCACACTGTTAATGTGCGTATTGAGCAACATCGACATCTGAACAGCGTAGAAAGGTAAACAGTGGTACCCTACGTCTGCGAGCTTCATCTCCAACTGCTCAGGGCTTCCGACATGACGGAACCCAATAGCCTCGGGCGTGTAGGTAGAGTGGAAGTTAGGATTTACGATGCCAAGCTCGCTACCATCTGTCTTTGGAGCAAAGGCGTCTCCTCCCTTTCCAGAGCGGAACGCGAGAGGCTTGGTAAGACGCTCATCGTGACTTTGTGACTTCTCCGAATTATCTGCCATATAGTGAGTCGCAACCTTGTATGCAAACCGTCGGTGGAGCACTCCACCTTACGTTATGACCAAATGCCTCCCACCTGTTGCGGAGAGGACCGTCCTGTACGTATTAGTCCCACTTTGAGGGAAAACTGCTTCCAGCTATCCACAGGTAAAATCACAACCACCTGATTTCACACGGTTATTTTTCAAGCCCTCGGCGCCCGCTCTGCACCTTTCAGAAAAACGCTCCCAATTCTACCAAGATCGCCCCGCTCTGCCGTTCTACCAGGTGTATGGAAGCTCCCCACTCATGGAAAGAGTGGGCGGAAAAAGGAAGACACGATGTCGATCTCATTTGCTACCAATCTCCGTTCGCTTAAAACCGCCATTGATCTTAAGGAGACATCCTCCAAGCTCGGTACGGTGTATGAGCGTCTCCCTTCAGGCATTCGGATTAACAAAGCCGCCGATGACCCGGCGGGGATCTCACTCGCTCAGCAGCTGAACACACAAAGCCGCTTGATGTCGGTAGCTATTCGTAATGCCAACGACGGTTTGGCGTACACCAGCCTCGCGGACTCGGGGCTTGGGGAGATCGCATATATTCTTGGCCGTATGTCAGAGCTGGCGTTACAATCGTCAAACGCCACCTACACAAATATTCAACGCTCAGCCATGCAAACTGAGTTCACAGCTCTCGGTTCTGAAGTTGATCGAATATCATCGACAAGCTCATTTAACGGCATACCAACCCTGTCGGCGACCAGCGACATCGTCGTGCAGGTCGGAACGGGCGGAGATGAGTCGTCTCGGTTCACCATACAATCTGCTATGGGAACACTGGCTTTTTTGGGACTCGGAAGTTCATATGCTCTTACCTATTCGATCTCTGGATCAAGTGAGGACTATGCGGTCTCTGCCTCACAAAAAGCATTCTCTGCTATCGCCAATGCTATTGATGATGTCACTCGCCAACGTGGAGTCGTCGGCGCAGCAGCCAGTCGACTAAGTTCTGCTCTCAGCTATCTTGCTGTAGCGCGAGAAAACACCCAAGCGGCAGAATCAAATCTTCGCGACTCGGACGTAGCAGCAGACACCGCCGAGCTTGTTCGTCTGCAAGTGCTACAACAAGCTCAAATATCCCTCATAGCGCAGGCAAATCAGGAGCCAACACTCGCTCTTAAATTGCTCACATAGTGGCACGGTATTACGCTAAACAGCGCCCAACTGCTGGAGTGTCATTAGCGCCCTGCGAGACCAGATGACACCTTTCTTGCTGGCTGACTTCTCAATTTTTTTTCGCATCCAGGGCTCACCTCCATGCTCCTGAATCTTCTCCCATGCGGCTTTGAAATGCTCTTCATGAGTCTTCAAACGCCGCTCGACTCGAGAAATTAATAGTTCTTTATGCAAAGGATCCACGCCGTGTTCAGCTCCTGGGCTCCAGGCGTTCACAATCACTTCTGGCATTCCTGGCTCAGCGGCCATCACTACCAACGTATTGAGATAGCGTGTCGCCACAGATGCCGGACACGTCTTCGACCCGATGCGATTTAGGAGTTTCGATACGTAAGGGGCCGTCTCAGAGGCATCGCTTCGTGCTAGGCCATGGAGAGCTATCCTACCGGCCCGAGAGGCTAACGTGCGACTTCCCAAGACCTCTTTCCACACGCCCTCAACGTCACACCCAGTTTGAGCTCGAAGAAGCGCCTCCATCGCGCGATGTTCTGCCAACTCTAACCAACCCAGTGTGTTTTGGAGCTCCATACCTGCCTGCTCCATATTCCTAATTGGACCGTTATCGGGGTCAAAGGCGCCACTGTTAAACCAGCGCACTAACGTCTGTGTCAGCTTCTTTAGAGGTTGTTCAAGCGACTCATCTGCCACCACACGAGCCAATGCTAACGATTCGCTCCAGAGCTGCGCTTCAAAACTTGTTCGTGAGTTTGTCGGTCCGATACCGATTTCAGTCCATGAGCATTGCGCCAGAACAAGCTCACGACACTCCTCCAAAAGCTCCTGCGAAGGCTCAAACCCTGGAAGCTTAAATCCGTACTGAATGTGTCCTAATGCTCGAAGGTAGAGCTCTCCCCAATCATCTAGTGCAGTTGACGGAAGCGCGTCACCCAAAGCGGCTCTCTGCTCTTCATCAAGTATCAGGCTCCTATCAGCATCAAGCTCACTGAGCAATTCGACGTTGGCGAGGAACAGCTTTTGCAACCCCTCGCTATACTCTCGACGCGGATTATCCTCACACGCGAGAAGAATAGTATCGACGACCGTCGAGAGATGGCGCAGTTTTTCCATGCTATCAAAAAGGTCATCGTCTGCTAGCTCTTTGATGTGAGCAGCTACCACGCGACACAATCGATCCTGTGTCGCCAATGCCTCCTGGCTTGGATCTTCGCATAACGGCACCAGAGAACTAGCAAACTGATTGAGCAACTCCGCACGACCAAGCGCCTGCGACAGCATCAACGAGAGCGTAGTTTCATCGCTCATCTC
>OMII01000184.1 GCA_900299055.1 Pseudomonadota bacterium
AAGAGACAGTAATAAGAGCCCTACCGGACTGCGTTACCTTTGGGTTCTCATCCACAAAATCGTTCATAAAAGTCGCAAATGGAATTAGCAGCGGAATTATTGAGCTACTATCGTCGATAAGTCGACAACGAACGGCCCCTTGCGCGTCCTCAAAAAATCCCGTGACTAACCCTTTTCGGTTCCACGGTCCCTGATGCGAGCTTACGAAGTCAAGCAAGCTTGAGTATACCTCCCCTTGCTCGAGGGAGAACTCAAACCCCGATGCGGGCATTGAGCGGAGCATGTCCGCGCTCGACTGCTGCCGCGTAAGCATTACATACTTCCGCTCAGACCCTTCTAAATACGACGCGACAACTATCCCCGTGTCGCGGGAACCACCCTGAAGTGTAAACTCATAGTGATGCTTCAGCAGAAGATCCTCGCCCCGCGAAAGCGCGAAAACTAACGTCTTCTGCTCCTCAGATGTCAGGCCCTCAATCTGCCTTGCGTACTTACGCATGAACTGACTTGGAGTCATGTCCGATCGGACGGGCACAATATAATCCCCGCTCCAATCAACTGCCCATGGGACTCCTTGATACAACTTAAATTCCCGAACGGAACCCAGAAAATTCCAGGGACCTTCATGAGCTCGAATGTGCGCACGCACGCCTTCTATCTCATCGGGACTCAAACCAACACAATACGCGTCCAGGTCGCGCGCTAACACTTCACCCGACTGCGGCACTCGATACTCTCGTTCGTCGATACGAAGCACAGCCTCCATTTCATCCCATTCACAAGTCGCCCACTCGTCGACGGCTATGCGTTGAAATTCGCAGTAGATGCGACGCTCATGTAACGGTAGCCCCTCACCGGGCTCGCTCAGAGCATCATTGATAGCCGCCAAGACCCGCGGGGAGGCGTCACCGATTCTATCCATGATACGACGCGAGGTTTTCTCACGAAGGCCTTGGTGAAACTCGATTGCACGAAATATCTCACGGAACTCTTCACGGTCGCATCCATTAAGTGAAAGCACTGCGGCGTTGACTAGCGCTGTTACTGGCTCGAGCAGTTTGACCATCGCCGACACTGTAGAGTTATTCGACTCTCAAATCAAAACAAAACAACTACGTGAGCACAACTTTTCACAACGCTAGGAAGCGCGAGACAGTACAGTAGACGGATCAACCGGATTGCCATTTTTACGAGTCTCAAAGTAGAAGTTTCGGCCCTTCGCATCTGGCGCTGCTGTCACTCCAACAACCGCACCTCGTTTGACGAGATCGCCTTTCGCGACAAACACCTTTCCGAGACGTCCGTACAGGGAGTAGCTCCTCAAACCATGGTCAATAATTACCACCATATCAAAACCCGGCATTACCCCGGAGAAGGCAACTCTCCCACCAAGCACCGATTTCACCTGACTCGACTCAGCGGTTTTAAACTCCATTCCTTTACTGAAGATAATATCGGAGAAATCGGTTACTTTTGACCTACCAAAACTGCGAAGTACTTGGCCTTTTATCGGATACGAAACTCGAACCCCTTTTCCAAACAACCCTTCAGGATGCATGACATCCTCTACCTTAACCTGGGGTTGGACGTCTCCGGTGCGTGCGTTGAGGGCCCCATCACGCTCGGTGGTTAACGGTGCAGACCCCGGCTCCAACGATGTCACTGGGCTCGGGACCACTTCAGGACGCACTACTCCCTCGTCGCTCGTTATCGAATGAAGGAGTTCCTCAATCTTGGCGGCCTCTATCCTTAGGGTACCAAGCGACTGTTGCGCGACTTGTTGCTTCTCCTTAATAGCCTTCATCACGCCCTGCAGCGTGAGCCGCTTAGCCTCCAGCTCGGTGCGCTTGGTCTGCAGCTCCCCTTGAATCCTAAGAGATTCCCGTAGCGTCGCCTCTAATTCATCACGCGCTCGAATAAGCGAGTCGACAACTTTCTTTACATCTTGAAACCTGGCCGAGTCGAACATTCTCACGCTTCGCGCATACACAGCAGTACGTTCAAGGTCTCCCTTCATCACCATGCGTACATACCGGGGCTGCCCATCGACCGCTGAGTGCAAATAAAGTGCCCGCAGACGATCTCGGATCAGCGCCTGTTGCTCTACCACCCGCTTCTCGGCCACCTCAACTTCAAGTGTGAGCTTTTCTTTCCGCTGCGTCGTATCAGCACTCTTCTTCGTCAAGTCTGCCTCTGCCGCAATCAGCACCTGCAACTCGCTGTTTAGGGTCTTCTCCTCGCGCTTGAGTTTCGCGAACTCTGACTTCAGCACACCTATAGTCTTTTCAGTTTGAGAAACCTCCAATCGAATCTTCTGCAACCTGACTTCCACGTCCGTCGATTCAGCCCAGCCACTGGGAACTGTCACAAACGCGGCGATGAGACACATCACTTCGATCAGAACACCGCCGCAACGCCTTGCACCGAGCCGCTCACTACAAACGCTTCGCTTCATGATTCAGATAAATAACGCCGGACTGCAAGAAAACTGCCTACAACGCCCACCACCGCACCTGCGGCAACAACGACCACAATTTGGATTGTTGGAATAAATGAAAATGCTGGGAGAAGCATCTGCAAGACCTCAGCCCTTGCTAAAAGGCCTTTAGAGATTAGGTACATCACAAAAACCGCAAGGGTGCCGATGGAGGCGCCTAAAACTCCCTGCACCAACCCCTCCAACATATATGGTGCGTATATGGCGCCTCGGCGAGCGCCTACGAGCTGCATAATTTCTATCTCCATGCGGTGATTGTAGAGGGCTAATTTAATCGTATTAGCGATGATAAAGCCGGCAATAGTGAACAGAAATGCAATTCCCACCACACCTATCACCTCTACGATGCGCAGCATTCGCTTTATTTGAGCCACTCCCCCCCGACTGTAGCGGATACTTTCGACTTTGGGATGAACTCCAAGTGCGTTTTGTACCTTCTCAAACAACCTCTCAGCTTCCTCCGCAGAGCCCGATGCAACACTGATCGACTGTGGAAGCGGGTTGTCCGCGTCGAGACCATCGAGAATCCGGGCGTCTTCTCCTAACGTCTCTCGAAACGCGCGTAGCGCCTGAGTCTTATCCGTATATGAAACGGACAAACCCGGGGCAATTTGACGAAGTTGACTCGATATATTCTCTACATCAGCCTGACTGACGGAATCTCGCAAAAACAGCATCACCATCATCTCACCTGACTCTTTCGACACAGCCCTCGAAGAGTTGGTAATAAAAAGCGAGAACATCCCCAGCAGGAATATCGCCACGGCAATGGTCACAATAGTCAAAATATGCGTAATCGGAGACCGACGCACATTCTCAAAGGCCTGCCGAACACAATGAGTCGCAAGCGCCCACAGGGAGACCCGTTCGATGCCGTCGCTTTCCCCCCAGATGGCGGTGATACCGATTGCCGCTCGCTGCTCGTGGCCCGTCATAACGAAGCTCCCGCCAGACCCCCGGCATGAACAAAATCTCCAATAATGCGCCCCCGATCCAACACTACGGTGCGTTTGTTGAGCTCTTCTATAATGGAGAGGTTATGGGTAGCTACGACTATGGTCACACCGGCCGCGTTCGCCTCCAGGAGCAGATCGAACACGCGACGACTCATCTCTTGGTCGAGGTTACCCGTCGGTTCGTCCGCTAAAATGAGGTTCGGTTTATGAATCAAAGCCCGGGCCACCGCTACCCGCTGCTGCTCTCCGCCGGACAACGTAACCGGGTATGCGTCGGCACGCTCTTGGAGCCCCATCGCGTGCAGCAGTAACATCGCCAGGCGCCTCCGCTCGCGAACACTTACACCAAGCACCTCAAGACCATAGGCCACATTATCAAGCACCGTACGTCGCGGAAGTAACTTATAATCTTGGAAGATTACACCCAGGCCTCGGCGCATCTCCGCAATTCCATCCCTACCAACTGACGAAAGATTACGCTGACCAACTAAAACTTCACCGTGTGAACACTTCTCGGCACCGAAAAGAAGCTTCAACAGCGTACTTTTCCCCGCACCGCTAGCTCCCGCCACAAATACGAACTCGCCCGGAGCCACCTTGAGGTCGATACCTCTTAAAGCAGCCTGGTCTGGAGGGTAAATCTTAGAGACGCCGTGAAGATGGATCATGCCATGTACGACCCGAATGAAATCTTTTTGGGTATCATATCCCCCTCGAATCACAGATTATTCGCCCGATACCTGTTGCGTCCTCTTTTCACGCTACGGTAATGTTCCCAGGTCGCATCATCAAGGCTAGTACTACAAGATGTATACCGTTTTCCAACAGGGTGCCAGGTGCTCATTTTACACCGCCGTCTGCTCAGTGTGGGCGTTGGCGGGATGCTCTTCAGCACCCACTCCACAGATTGTCCCCATTGAGGCCGTCGCGCGTCACCAACACCGCTGCACAAAGCTCGAGAACGCCTCGTCCCGGATAGATTTATGCCCCTCCAGGAACGGAGCGGTCTTCGTCTCTGTCGTAAACGACTGTTCAATTTCGGAGAAGTTCACTTTACAGGCAACAACACGACAACTGTTCGTCGGGTTAACGGGACTAAAAGTCATCTCTCAAGAGCCGGTGACCCTCGGATCGACTCAAGCGCTACACTCAGTCGTACAGGGCACTGTAGACGCCGATCCTATCGCAATGTCCACCTTCACCTTCCGCAACGGGAATTGCGTGCGCGACCTTGTCATGTGGCGCAGCCTTCTTCCGTCGAAAGCGGGACACGCCGATGTTGAAACGTTTGTCGATGAGTCTGTTGAGCTGGCAGAGCTGCTAGTCGCCGACAATCATGTAGCGGAGACCGTGAGTGGCAGCGAAGGCTAAGCAGCTCATCTCTGCTCTGGGAGATTACTCGCTACTTGTGTGGCTCGTCATCCGTGATATCCGTAATCACGGTGTCGACTACAAAGAGATCTCCAAGCATATCGTCGCTATTGGGATTCGCTCCTTACCTATTGTGCTGCTTACTGCCGTGTTTACGGGCATGGTCCTGGCACTCCAAACTGCCTATGGACTTCAACGTTTTGGTGCAAAGAATTACGTTGGAAACCTGGTGGGACTCTCCCTTGCGCGCGAACTTGGTCCTGTATTAACCGCTGTAATGGTCTGTGGTCGTGTGGGCGCGGGCATCGCGGCTGAATTGGCCTCAATGGTAGTCACTGAACAGGTCGATGCGATTCGCGCGCTCGGCGGTGACCCCATCAGACGCCTTGTAACACCGCGACTTCTCGCTGGAATTATCTCCATGCCACTCCTGGCTGGGCTCGCTCTGCTGATCGGCGTAGGTGGTGGGCTCGTCGTAGCGGTTGGAGAGCTCGGTATTAGTGCTCACCAATACTAACGCTCATACCTCTACGCTGTTCAGATCCGAGATGTCACGGATGGACTTATCAAGAGCGTCGCGTTTGGCGGCATCGTAGTTTCTATAGCGTGCTACAAAGGTTTGAGCTGCCGTGGTGGCACCGAGGAAGTCGGTCGCACTACCACCGCAGCAGTCGTAACAGGCTCGCTAGCGGTCTTCATCTCCAACTTTTTTATCACAAAACTACTCATCATTCTCAATTTCAAATGAGCCAGCGCCCTAGCCCTACCGTTGAATTTATCGATGTGCACACGGCCTTCGGGCTACACACGGTTCATCGCGGCCTCAATTTCCAGCTTTTCCCGGGCGAGGTTACCACCCTACTCGGTCCAAGCGGCGCCGGAAAAACCATCATTCTCAAGCTAATAATGGGTCTTGCATGGGCGAAGCATGGGACAGTGAAAGTCATGGACAAAACCATGGCTGATATCAGCGAGGACGCCCTTCGTGATTTGCGGGTGGA
>OMII01000185.1 GCA_900299055.1 Pseudomonadota bacterium
CCAGCGCTTTCGAAATCTTTTCAGCGGTCCCTGGCTGATCAAGCTCAGACTTTCCAAATCCGAATACCGCTCCGAGAGCAACCGCTTTCTCCTGGTACTCAGGATAGTTTGAAACCAACATCACCTTGAGCGTAGACGACAGATTACTCCCCTCTTTCACCAGCTCGCCAATCAAGGCTACACCGTCAGCTCCATCGGTATCAAGAATACGATTAACGAGCACGAGTGACATTGCGCCATGAGCGATTGCCGCTCTCGCGTCAGCGGCGGTATGCGCTCGCTTTACCTGGCACCCCATCCGTTCTAAAAACGAGCGGATACGTCCGTGATCGTAATCGCATTGACCTACATCCAAAACTCTTGGCTTCATACGTTTACTCTCCTTTCCGATTCTCTCGTCCGGGCGTTCCTAGCTCTCCATCGTACGGTGACAGACGCCAGGATCGGAAGTGCTAATGTGAACATCCAGATAGGGGTGCGGAGTCTTCGCTCTAAGAGCTCCTCCGCTTGCGGCGAGCCGACTGGCCCCGAGAAGCTTACGACTCGATTGCGACATAACCCCAGGGAAGCGAACAGGATTCTCGGTCGATCCGTAAAGAGTCCTCTTCATCACCCTGGCCGCTCTCGGGTAATCCCGTGGTCACATGAGTGTGGGCTTCGCGCTACGGAGTCTTCTGGCGTTAACCCGACCGCAGGAGACTTTCTCGACAAGTCGAGCTCATCGACACTTCAAAAGTTACGAGTCGAGCACTATAACCCAAGAGCGAGGACCCGCCTTACTACGCCACTCTTAGTCAAGAAAATCAGCGAAAAAACTCGTCCCTCTAGCTCTCCAGAGCTGTGGCAGTGGGGTTCGATTATCGACCATGGGGCGTGCTTGGTCACCAGAACACTCCTCAACTACTGATCGATTACCTATTTTCTTGGGTAATAGGTCAATTAAATTGAACCTGCCGCTCGGCGAGTCCCCGTCTAAGTACCTTCGAGAACACTCTATTTGGCGCGTGCGCCTTGCCGAGCTTTCCTCCGAAGCACATGGGCAAATCGAGTCATCAAAAAATTTACGAAAAAAAACTGCAGCAATCTTACAAAAACGCGGATGTGTGTTTGGGGAAATAGGCAGAGAGTCGTTAAGGCAGAAACGACACCATGCCGACATTCCGCGACCGCTTGCCTTTATTGGCAAGTATCACCATACAAATCGGCGCAGGAGGCACCTCCGTTCAGCCTAGAGCGCCGCAAACCCTCGGCAACCCCGTACCAACCCCACAACATCTCGATAATGATAACAACCAGGGGGAAACGCCTGGTGACCACAACGAGCTCGACAATTCACCCCCTAAAGCTTTTGTCGATCCGACCCCTATATCGTTCGTAGGCCCTCCGGACTCTCACTACATATTTCAGAACCCTCCACCAAGCGACTATCGATTTATTGATCCCGCAGAGGGATGTGCTGGTGATGGTACCCCTCGTCATTGCCGAGATACTCAAAAAGACTGCTGTCAAAACCCAAATGATCCGAGCCGGTACATTTGTTGTATCCCGCCTCGTAGCGCCACAGAGGGAAGCGGCAGTCGCGGCAATCCCCCAAGTTCCTCAGCTTCAAACGGACCCCATATATAAGGATGCTTATGTCACCTACTACGAACCAGAAACAGGGAAATGATACTCGCTCGACGAGCAAAGATAGCCATCGTCCAACGGGAAGCGACTTGGGATTACAGCTCTCCGCATGGGGAACTCTGCTGCTCACGTCTCTCAACGGGGTGGTGGGTAATGTTATCCATCAACAAAACGCCAGCAGAACAACACCAAGCGCTGGATTGTCAGGCAACCTTGTGAGTCCCCTAGATCCCGAGACTCCGGGCCAGATAGCGAAGATCAGCTATAGGCAAGAGCCCAACAAGGTTGAGCCTCCCACGGCCGCTCCGACCGAGTCACTTACGGTAAGCCTAAAAGACGATCGGTCTCAAAATCGCCAGGCATACGCTCCTAATTTCCACGCCGAGAAACTTACACCGGAGCAATTACAGCAAATAGCGCAAGCGCTTTCCGAAGTTGAGAAGCGTGTAAGGGCTAAGGACGTGGAGATTACCGGTATTAAGATTACAGGGCTCGCGTCACCTGAGGGACGAGACGCCCGATCGGTGGTTCCTGGCTCAGTAGACCAAGCGAACGAGGACCTGGCGATGCAGCGAGCGCGCATAGCATTAGACCAGGGAGTTGAACCAGCACTCCTCAGGATGGGTGTTTCCCCTGAGCTTATCCAGGAACGCACCACTCTGAGCGCGACTGAGGTCCAATTTTCGAAACAGCAGTATGACGCGCTGTATAACCTCGCCAGAAAGCATGGGTTTGATGGTGGATTAAGGCATGATGTCGTGTATCGATTGCTCGGCGCCGCGAATAGGGGCGAGCTTACTGGGTTAAACCAAGCGGAGAAACAGCTCCTGGAGTCTGTGCTCGACGCTTCACGTGGAGCGGTAATAACGGTTACTCTCCGCGAAAAGCCAAATGTTCCACTCGTCACTCCCTCCCCCGGAGCGCAGGAGTCCTCGCCGATCTCTCATTCGTTCCTTATTCCCGCGATCATTCCTTGGTTTAGGAGACGCAGGGAGGACGACCAGAGGGATGGCGGAGGATCCGGCACTCCCGGAAAGCTTCCGCCGAATCCACCACCGACTATTAGAGAGAAGTTAACGGTACCTCCTCACATTATTCCCCTGCCTGAGGTGCCAAAACGCGAACCATCCGTTGTGCAGATCGATGTTTTGTACGACCTTTTAGTTCATACTGATGCCCACCCGGAAGTTGATTATCGCCGGATGCTAGAGGAGTCAAAGCGAGCCCATACGCAGCCTGACGAGGATGATCTGACCAAGCGCATCCTCGACTCATGGAGCAGAAGTGATGAGACCGACTACTCATCGAGCAAACGGCAAGAGGCGTATGCCAGAGCGCATGCCCGAATTTTACTGACGCTCGATGGGCGCGAGCCACAAGATAGCGATATTCTCTCGAAGCTTCGCGACTACGCGGATAGCGTTTCGCCGGGTTTTTCCGACCGAATCGATAACAAATGTGGGCGTGGGCGCAAGATTCCATCTGAAGCCATGACCCGAGTCGTGGTCAGCACAATTGAACGAGAACGAGCGCTCTATGATGAAGTGATTAACACCGTGAAAGCTGACACTATCGGGAATCACCAGCAATCTGATCTCGCGATAAAGCGAACACTTGAGGGGCGCCTGCTCCAGTTGTGGTCGAGGCTTGATGGAGTAGAGTACTATGGTATTCCAAAGCAGCGACGTTGGGCAGCTTTGTACGCCGATGAATTATACAGGCGGGGGTGGGGCAAATCCGGCGGAGAGTCTTAGCGGAGTAAAAGTAATCATTCGCCTCTGTCGGCTCGGGCACAAGGACGGCACAAAACGTCGGCCCTCGATCATGTTTTCACTCTCACTTCCGATTCTCTCGCTTGTAGGCTCATTACTGCCCCTCGCGCCGCGACAGACGTCACGACAGGAAGCACGGCGAAAAATAAATAGTAACGCGCTGTCTCTGGGCCCCCTAACACTGACGCCAACCAGCCATTATAGAGCGCTGTCCAAAGGTTACCTAACGCCACTGAGATAAGATACAGAGAGGTAACGAGTGAGGCGCTCGCGCGCGGGGCCTGTGTGTAGGCGAGTTGCAGAGAAGTTACGGAAACAAGCACCTCTGCAATCGTTAAAGCGACGTAGGCGCCTACCTGCCACAGGACCGATACATTCACAGCGCTGTTGATTCTCATCTGCGCGACTCCAGCGATTACAAACGATAGCCCCGCTAGCGCCATACCGAGCCATAGGCGATCAGCTGTGCCGAAGCGCCCACGCCGCTCGCACCAAGGATAGATCTTTAAAGCGAAGAGCGGAGTTAAGACCAATATCAGTAGCGGATTGATCGCTTGAAGTTGTGACGAGAGGATTTCAAATGAGCCAAAAAACCGCAGCGTCACTACTCGCTCCATACGTTCCGCCTGTAGTACCCACGATGAGCCGATCTGATCAAAGAGCGCCCAGAACGTTGAGAGCAGAAAATAGAGCAGGCTCAAGTTTCGCCATATGATAAGATTCTCACGCCCCCGAAACACCGCTCGGTATGCGCGCCAAGTGGTGGGCTCTGTTCGAACATACCTGTGTCGACCGAACCAGAATACGAGCGTTGCAAGTGCCATGAACACTCCAGGAAGCGCAAACGCCACATGAGGCCCGTAGGTAGTGAGTACGAGCGGTATCAGCAACGTCGAGAGGAGCGCTCCCACGTTAATGGCGAAATAAAAGAAACTGTACCCAGATGATATGAGCCCCGCCGCAGAACCTCGATACTGGTCACCAAGATGCGCGGACACGCACGGCTTTATTCCACCTGCGCCAACCGCTATCAACATAAGTCCGATGGCTAGCCCATAACGGGTCGAATTAAAGGCGAGAACCCCGTGCCCAGCGCAATAAACAAGAGAGAGCGCGATGATAGTCCGATATTTTCCCCACACAACGTCGGCTAGTAGTGCGCCCAGGAGCGGGAATACGTAATTACCTACCCCGAATATGTGATACCAAAACGTAGCCTCAGCGGAGGTCATTGTGTTCGGCTCGCCAGAGCGAGTCACGAGATGCGTCGTCATAAAGACGACGAGAATGCTCTTCATTCCATAGTAGCTAAAACGCTCAGCCGCCTCGTTACCAACGATGTAGGCTAAACCCTTTGGGTGCGCCACGTCTGTCATCGCTTACAGAGAGCGTAATCCAGCGGCACTTGCCACAAGCACCTCATGCGCGTAGCCGATGAAGAGACCGCTCTCAACAACTCCCACGAGCGATTTGATTCGAGCTTCAAGATCCGCCGCGACATTAGAGAACGTCGCGTCGATAATAATATTCCCCCGCTCTGTGATCGTCGGCCCGTGTTTTCCGCTCCCTGCACGAAGTGTAAGGTCACTCGCTCCAAGCCCGCGTAGTCCGTCTTCAACGATAACTCTCGCTTCAGGAACGACCTCGACTGGGATCGGGCAGCCAACACCTAATTGCGGTACTACTTTCGAGTCATCCGCGATAATTACAAAATGCTTGCAGCGCTTCGCGAGGATCTTCTCTTGAAGGAGCGCACCACCCTTACCTTTTATAGCCCATCGCTCGCTCGTTACCTGGTCCGCGCCGTCAAAGCCCCACGAAAGATACCCGCGATACCCTGAATACATGACCGTTAAGCCGAGTTCCTGGCAGCGCCAGGCGCTTTGGTACGACGTTGGCACAACCGTGATTAAGAGGCCCTCGCTCGTCACCCGCTTCCCTATCGCCTCCAAGGCGGCGTCCACCGTGGTTCCGGTCCCAACCCCAAGAACGTCACCGTTCTTCACACGCTTGGCTATCTCATTCGCTACTATTTCTTTCATATGAAACGAGGGTATCCCGCCTATTTTATCGAGGGAAGAGGAATAGATGGGCGTTTTGCCCGCAGCCACTGTCGGATCTGCCTGGCCCGAGGCGTAAGTGTCCAAGCCTCACGGAGCCCGTTCAGAGATGAGCGCTCTTGAAACACAACCCCTGCTATCACCAACGCGTTACGCCCAATTATACCGAGAAAAAACGACAATATCCCATCACGCCAGCTCCAGTTATTAATCTGCAAAAGAAACCGATTACGAACACTGTAGGAGTTTATCGCCTCGGGAAGCGCCTTGCGTCGCTCGGGGGTAACGAAGCGGACATGATTCGCGATGGCATTGGGCTCATACCAACATTTCCAGCCAAGCCGCCTCGCGCGCCACGAGAGATCGGCGTCCTCTCGATAGGCGAAAAAAGCCTCATCAAAAAGCTGCGGACGCTGTGAGAGGCCTTCTGTCAGTTGCGGATATATCCCCTGCACAGCCTCCATGGGGATAGCCGACGGAAGGCACATAGCAGTGACACACGCTCTGGAGACCAGCAAACACGCCCCTGTTCCCCCGAAGATAAACTCACCGCGTTCAAACTGTCCCTTATCCCACTCACCAGCTCCCCTATCAAAGTGTCGCAGCGAGCGAGTCAGTATCATGCCAGCGGCATCGAGCACCGGCGGATGGATCGCTTCCAGTGACGAGAGCGCGCGGAGCAGCTTAGGCGTCACAAGCCCGACCGCTCGCTTTTCGTCTAAACGACGCGTCATCGAGCGAAGTGTGCCAGGTTGCAATCCAACATCAGGATTAAGAATCAGCAGCGAATTGTAGTCACCTCGGAGGAACTCTTCGACACCCTGATTGTGAGCTCCACAGAAACCCATATTCGCGGCATTTCTGACGAACGTTATGCCAGGCTGTGCCATCGCCTCAACGATCTTCGCTGAGTTATCTGATGATGCGTTGTCGGTGACACGAATGTGTAGATTCTCTCCGAGAGTAAAGCCACTCTGCGCACAAGCCCGCTCTACACACGGCGTGATGGTCTCGGCGCTATTCCATGTGACGATGTGTACAAGAACCTTTGACATCGCTTAACTACCGAGCGTTAAGGATATCTTTCAATATCCCCTCTATGGTGTCGATGGTAGGTCGCTCGACCTGTTTACCATTTATCCATACAGATGGAGTCGACTGAAGACCAACTCGGTTCGCTTCTTCGATATCACGTTGGAGCTTGGGATAGTATCGTCTCGAGGTTACGCACTCATCCATCGCCTGCCCATCAAGGCCCAGCGTCTGGCTTGCCTGCTCCACAAGAAATCCGCGCACGTCCAGTGTGGTTCGCTCATCGGTCATAACAGGATCAGTAAACACGAAATCAAGCGCCTGCCAGAACCGCCCCTGTTCGCCCGCGCACCGCGTAAATGAGGCGGCCAGACAAGCGTAGCGATGGAACTCCTTTTTGATACTCGGATTACACTCCTGATCGAGTGGATAGTTGCGGAACACAAAGCGATACTTTCCCTCGTACTTTTTGAGAAGCTCGTGCATTCTCGCGTACAGCACGCGGCATCCTGGGCATTCAAAATCCGCGAACTCAACGATCTGAATCGGGGCGTCTGCCGCGCCAATTGAATAATCCGAGAAAGCGCCACCTGAAAAGTCTGACTCCACAGAGACTACCCGTTGCGCTTTCCAGCGAGCGATAGCCTCTTCAGTTGGCAGTTTTGTGGAGGTCGCGCTATTTCGTGACGCAACAGAGTACACGGCCTCCGGGGCGATCGCGCTTAGCAATCCAACTAGCACAAGGCCAACGAGGCTCTTACGCGCGGAACCGCCACCTGAGACACAAGCAGCCCTCAGAAAACTCAGTATCGCTTGAACGCCCACTACAAGCCCCGCTAGCACCCTTCCTCGGAACGCTCCAACCCATAACATCCCCAGCATCGCGAAATTAATGAGGTAGAGACCGATGCAGAGAATACAGAGAGCTCCGATGATGAAATGAGAGATCCCAAACAGCGCAAGTGAGATGAATGACGCTGCAAAACTGGCCAGAAAAGCAACTGAGTGCGAGGCTGTCACGACTTCATCATCTTGCCTGCGAGCAATCGTGAGAAGACCCAAGAGCGCTGTATAGAAAAACAAACCATATGAAGCGATCGGCAATCCAAAAAACACTGACCACTCGCTCGCGTTTACTGCCTCGCAGTTTATTCGGCTTGAGATGTTACAGAAGCTTGGTCCTGTCGCTAATCCCCGCGAGTATATAACGTGCTCATAGAGCGCTACGGCTGAGAGGAGCAAACCCAAGACACATACGACCTGCAGCCCAACTAAGACTGATGAAGAGGCTTTCGTACGAGAAGAAGATGCAGCAGTAGTCATGACTTAGTTTGTAGGAACTCGGTACACTCGTCGGGAGCTATCCTGGTAGAGTATCGTCCAATTTTGCTCCCCCGACAATTGAGCTACCACGGGGCTCATAGAGCTTAGTATCAGATGCGTCACCCCATACTCTCGAACCAGCTCTTCAAGCTCTGTTCTATCCTCTAACGCTCGAAAATACCTGCGATATAGCTCTTCACCTACCACATTATTCCTATCATCGAGCACCGCCCGAAACCCAGGTTGAAGACGCCACGCTACGGCCCCCCCATAATCAGGTGACGCTAGGATGACCCCCTCCCCCCTGTCGCGCGCAATCTCGTCGAACATATCAGCTGGGTAGAGGGTCGCCGAGGGGCCGATCGGTTTACCACTACAGGGAAGAATACCAAACATCGCCAGCGTACAGCCTATAAAGGCTATCAGCGAGGCGATCAATATTGGAGAACGAGGCATATCCAAGCGTTTTTCAAGCGCCGAGATAAAGCGCCGGGTAGCGCCACATACCGAGGGCAATCGGACTCTCCTTAGGTCCGCTAGCGCGATGGCAGTTAACGGAGCGCCAAGGATCGCAGCGTATGGCACGAATCTCACCATTCGAAAGGCGGCGTAGGTAAAAACAAGGGTGCTCAGGATGTCGAAGAGCCGTCCGCCGATAAGACGTGGCGTTGCACTAAGAGTGAGCGCCAACGGCACGAGAGTCACAAGCAATAAAAGCAACGCCTCGTTCGATAGGAGCTCAAGCGGCCTCCACTCCTGATTTATCGACCGCAGATACGGGCTAGCTGAGAGGTCGAAAAAAGAGTCAAAGATGCGCCAACCGTACGGATTAAGAAGTGTGGCAAGAGCACAGCAAACAAGGAGTACAACCAGAGAACCACACGCAAACTTTAATTGCCGACGTGTCAAGAGCAGCACAGCTCCATGCAGCGCTATGATCGCTAAACCGAGCACAAATGCTGGATGCAGGTTTGCCCACAATGCAAATAAGGAGCACATCACAAGCCCCTCGCGAATCGCATCAGCTTTACTCGTTGGGGATTGCACAGCTAAGCGCCGAACACGACCTGCGATGACCGCGAAGAGGACGATGCTTGCGAGCACTGGCCTAACAATTAGGTGAACCTGCGCCACTTTCCAGGCAAGCGCTGTGGCGACCAGTGAACTGAGCGCGCTTCCACTCGCAGAATAGGCTGTAGTTAGAACAACTCCCCAAAACGCGACCGTAAAGAGCCCGATCGTCACCGCGTACACGAGCGGCCAACTACCCCACGAATAGAGGCTCTGAAGCACGGTGTCACTCAACCATTGATCTGCGACCCACTGGCGTGGGGAACTAGTCGCCGCGGCTTCGCTTCGGGGTAACGCTAGAAAGGGATCAATCCGAGGGACGCTCCCCTCTTTAAGCACGAAGGCTCCAGTTCGCAGGTGCCATCCAAGACCTGGATCATCAGCCATATGCTCCGATTGCCTACCCCATAGCGCAAGGTAGGCAACGATTAACAACACTACCGAGAGGCGAAAATGCCGCTGCGACATCACCTAGGCGATGTACTTCTGAACGGTTTTGCGTGCTCCTAGCTGGTAGAGCTCACGCAGCGCGGCACCCACCTCAGCGGCGAACTTCTCATTCGAACCGAGATCTCCAAACACTTCGTCGACCTTGAGAAGCTCTACGGGAGACTCCCCGCCACGCTTAGCAATCGGCTGGATTGAATCAGCGCGGGGATCGTTCATCGGGATCGTCTGCCCCTTCTCATCGGTACCATTCATAAAACGCATCCACGAAGCGACAACGAGGCTCATCAGCTTGATTGGAGCACCCTTCTGTAGCGCTTCACGGATCGTTGGAAGGAGGAACTTTGGTAGCTTGTTCGATCCATCAGAGCATATGCGTAAGCTCTGGTCTCTGATATTTGGATTCGAGAAACGCTCGAACAGGGAGCGCTTGTACTCCCCAAGGTTAACGCCTGGAACCTCTTTCACATGAGCGGTCACTTCGTCGTTCCAGAACTTATTGATGAACTTCTGGAAGTCACCGTCTCCCATGATCTCAAAGATGTGCTCAAAACCACACAGGTATCCGAGGTATCCGATCGCCGAGTGACCCGCGTTTAGGAGTCGAATTTTCATGACCTCGTACGGGGTTACATCAGAGGTCATCTGCGCGCCTACTTTCTCAAACGCTGGGCGACCATTGCAGAACGAGTCCTCAATCACCCACTGCTTAAACGACTCGCACGCTACTGGCCACTGGTCCTCTAGACCAAGCATCTCAGCGGCGAGTACCTTTGTCTGCGGCGTGGTAACTGGGGTGATTCGATCGACCATCGTATTGGGGAACGCTACCGATGAGCGCATCCACTCAGCTAACTCTGGGTCTCGCATCTCTGCGAAGGTGCAGAAGGCGTGCGCCGCTACCTTTCCATTGTGGACGAGGTTATCGCACGAGAGGACCGTAAACGGGGCGATGCCGCGCTTGAGACGCTCAGCGAGCGCCCCTACAACATACCCAAACACCGATTTCGGCGCGGAGCTCTTCGCCTCAGACTGAATGGCTGGATTGGACGTGAGGAACTTACCCGTTGCTTGATCGATATTGTATCCACCTTCAGTGATCGTCATCGATACGATTCGGATGCGTGGATCACACAACAGCTCCATCGCTTTCTCTGGAGTAGACGGAGCGTGGACGAAATCGATCATAGAGCCTACGACTCGCGCCACGTTTCCGCGGATATCCTGCTCAACTACCGTGTATAAACAATCCTGCGGAGCAAGCGCCTCGGCCATCGCCTTGTCGTGCTCAAGAAGTCCAAGACCTACCAATCCCCAGTCATGCCCGAGGCCCTGATTGAAGAGCTCATCGAGGTACACCGCCTGGTGAGCGCGGTGGAACCCGCCCACACCGATATGAACGATACCTGGCGTGACTTTTGAGCGGTCGTATGAGGGGCGTTTAACTGCGGCTGGAAGTGCTGAAAGCTGTTGGTTGGAGAGTCTCTTCATATCGTTTTCCCGCTGGTAGATGATTACTCCAGGCTCGAACTGACGCATGGAAGGTGTTACCCGTCGACGGCGGGTTATAGCACCATTTAGGTTAATTAACGATAGATTCGTGCGAGCGTTCTTACTAAAGGTCGTTCTAGTAGATTCTGCGACTTAACCAGACCGTGCGGCCCTCTCGCCCCTCGCTTGCAACAAAGCTGGGGAGAAAGCTTCCCTTGGCGAGATACGACTCTACCCCAGCACGTGAGTACGGATCTTCGTAGCCACGAAGGTGCTCGACCAGGCGAATCAGTGACTCGTTATTATTGAGGACGATGCTCGCCCCGATCTCTAAAAGGAGCTTCATCCGATCCACCTGGGCGTCAACGGTCCTGAGCGCCCCAACATTACCGATCACAAACGCTCCTGCGGCGACCGCGGCTGTAGCTCCGCTCTTTGAATCCTCCTCAGCGATTAATACTGACCCCTCGCTATAATTGTTAAACGCGTGGTGGTAAATCCCCGGATTTGGCTTTGGGTCGCCGTGATACGTATGCCCTTGAGCGCTATATACCGTATCGCGGTCGAAATACTGCACAAGTTTAGCCGCCTCGATACTCACCAAGGCGCGATCATAGGCACTACTCGTTACGATTGGGTGGGCGATATTGTTCTGCGTAAGATAGGCTAGCGCGATTTCGGTGCCGGGAGTTGCTTCAAGCCCCTCTCTCCGAAAGTTATCCATGATTCGACTCTTCTCTTCTGACGCGAAGCGAGCCAACTGCTCTTCGGATATGGGAACTCCATTTCGTTGACAATTATCCGACACGATGCCTCGAAACGTCATCCCTGGATGGTTCTTAATAAACGTATCGAGGTCGCCTGGATTAGGGAGCCCCAGCTCAGGTGCAACTACAGAGGTATAATAGCGGTGTGCCTCCGTAAGTGCGCGATGCTCACTTTTCACAACACAATCGTCTAAGTCCAATCCAAAGACTAGACCTGCGTTATTACCGTTTGAAAGCGTTGTCATAGGATCGTCCTTCTATTCGAGCTCCATTAGTTCCCTGGCTTCCTCTCAAGCGCCTCTATTTCACGAAAATGTGGTGCAAGCAGGCTGTGTAGCTCAGCGCCGTTCGCCATCAACCCCAGCAGCTCGTCAACTGAGAGCTTGTCGAACTTACACAGCAGGAGTGTCTTAAAGTAGAGCGCAAACTGCGGGATCTTGTCGGGGGTCTCGCCAAAGATCTCCTCGTTTTTGAGAAACGCTCGCACCTGATCGATATTTGTCAAATGTCCGTACAGATCCGAGCGCCACTTTGCCGCTGAAGGGTCCTTGTGATCCACTCGCACCGGATTTCCGTCTTTGTCAGCGCCAGTGGTTACACACTTTGCCCAAATCGCTACTACCAAGGCCAAGCGAGCGACCTCTTTGAGAGCAACTGCCTGGTCACTACTGGGCGAGCTTCTGCGCGCCTCTCTAGCGCGATCCTCTGCTCGTATTACGACTGGCATAATTCGCGTACGCATCTTAGGCGTTCCACTAGTGTCCAGGCGCGCTAAATTATCCGGAAGAGAAAAATTCTGGAGGCGCGACAAAACGCTCACCACGTAATCTTCATATGAAGAATTGGCTCGAATGTGATGCGGTACATCCAGATTTGGACCGACGCATCTGACAAGAGTATCGGCGACAAAGGTAGCCACATTCGGATGCTTCAAAAACGTGTGGACATCTGCGTCTTGCTGGCCTGCGTGTTTTGCCATCCACGCTAGAATTACATGCGCCAAATTGACGGTGTAGGTCTTCATCTCACACCAGTCTTTGGCGTCCTCAGCGAGCACTACTCCATCTTGAGCCAGCCAAGCTGGTTTGTTGTATCTATCGATATAACGCTTCGCCATCTGGCCGGTCGGATCTCGCCACTCGACGACAAGCGACCGAGACGGCTCGGTTGTAACGGTCATGCGATCGTCGACGCTCCAATCAGCTCGAATCACGCCGGTATGCTCCGGATCAGGACACGGACAGATTCGATCCACCTGAGTGTTTGGAACAGCTACCTGTTTCTCAAGCCACCCCTCAAAACCATCTCCCAGCCTAGCCTCATTTGCGTACTCGATAAGCGCGGTCTTCAAACACTCGCCCAAACCACGCACCTTTCCAGTTTCAGTATCACGCAGAGGCGGAAAGTTATCGCAGGGCACGATAACCATCGGGGCATCACTTGGAGCGAGTTCGTTGTAACGGTCATAGAGACCCTTTACTATTACTCCGATCGTTGTTGATGGATTGCGCGGATCAGCGAGATCTTTCCTAAGTTCTTCGTGGCCGGTGTTTAGATAGCCCTCGCTATCGAGGAAATAGCCCGCTGGTGTCACGACGGTAGTAATAAACTTTGTTTTGGGATCTAAGAACCTTTTGTTGAGCGCTTCACGGTCGGTCGGATTCGCTAAAGACACCATCTCGGTAATCGAACCCACAACCTCTTGGCGTATCTCGCCGTGATTGCGAGTGTTCAAGATAAACAACCCATCCTGCGCACGAAGGTCTTCAACTCCACTCTTTAGGCTAACCGCACAGATACCAGATTGCGTATCACCGTTCTTGAGCGCGTCATGAGCAAGAGCCGCAACCAGTCCTCGATGAAAATTACTGTTCGCCCCTATCGCGATGATTCCAACCTGAATATTTGAACGGTCGCGAATGTACTCGGCTATCTCTAGAACAGGAACGTCTGACAGGTCGAGCGAGTGTTTGCCAACTGCTACAGTTCCCGGATTGTTGGCCACCAAACGGTTCAGGTTACCAACAGTAAGTCGCAGTAGCTCTTGTGAGCCGTTGTCTCTTTCTGGAGTCCTTATCTGACCTTTATCCATTGCTACGTCCTGCGCGGCACCGTCTCCGGCCCGCCCACCTCATAGGGCACACACAGATCACCCCGCAGCCCCTAAAAAGTGCTACCGGCGATCCCGCCTCATAAACAAAATTCAATATGTTATGTGGATGCTGGAGAAAGTCCCTAAGAAAAGTGGGGCCAACAGCCGAAAAAACTTCAATAAGATGACGCATTTGACAAACTACAACTGTCAAACGTAGTTCAAAAATACACCCCCCTCGTGGCGTAGTCAACTGCTGGGGGTCATATCGCACTCATCCAAAGGGTCTCGAAATCAGGGGTAGAATAACGGCTGCCACCAACTCCTGGAAAGACAGGCCAGGGTTCTCTCTAATCCCTGTGGCTGAGACCCAACCGAGTCATTTTGCAATTCGCGGAGCGCCCCTGCACGTCGCGTGGTACCGCCGTCCGTTTGGGTCAAGCGCTCCATGCAGGAAACCTTGCTTCAAGCGTAAAAAAAATGTTTAGTCTTATGCGGTTCGCGCGCGACATGGATGGTTCATCCTCCACAAGCTCGACTAACGTAATTACCAGGAGGAAGGTGATGTCCGGTCAATCGAAAGGTGAAGTTCTAGCAATCGGAGAGCTACTGTGGGATGTCCTCCCGACGGGCAAACTTCTCGGCGGAGCTCCAGCAAATTACTGCTATCGACTGCGCCAACTCGGCGTGCCTGCTCGTATGATTAGTCGGGTTGGCAACGATGCCTTGGGAGATGAGCTCCTCACTCAGCTTCACGCTAAGGATTTCGATCTCTCGCTCGTACAACGAGATTCCTCACTCCCCACGGGCACTGTTGATGTCACACTAACTTCAGATGGAAACCCACATTTTGTAATTAACACCGGCGTAGCGTACGACAGCATTGAGGCCACTCCAGAATTGCTTGAGGCGGCAACACAGGCTCGCTTCATTTGCTTCGGCACACTATCACAGCGCTCCCCAAAGACTCGCGAGACGCTGTATAAGATGTTGTCCGCGGCAACCAACGCCACAAAGTTCCTTGATATCAACTTACGCAAAGATTGTTACAGCAAAGAGACTATTACCTCCTCGCTACACCATTGCGACATCCTCAAACTCAACAATAGCGAAGTGGGCGTCGTCAGTGATCTACTTGGGCTCGGAACTAGCGACCCAAGCGAGCTCGCGTCGGTAATGATCAAAGACTTCAACGTTTCAATTGTTCTCATAACGCTAGGAGACAAGGGGGTCTACGCCGTATCAAAAACAGGTGAACGCATCTCAGTTCCCGGAATATCGGTAACGGTAGCTGATACCATCGGTGCCGGAGACGCCTTCTCGGCCGGGTTTACGTTTAAGTATCTCCAGGGAGCACCGCTCAAGGAGTGTTGTCGTTTTGGAAACATCACGGGAGCAATGAGCGCAGCTCGTGCCGGAGGGATGCCAAACATTTCTTCCAAAGAACTTGAGGATTTCATTACCTCACAAGATGCGACACTGGCTGTCGCTAGCTAGCAGATAGCTAATCACGTTCTCCTCAACTGTAGCTGGTCGACAGATCGCGGCTCATTGCGGCCTGCCTACTGCTCCTGTTGCGCTCTCACGCGACACCAGCGACATGACCCGCAGCAATAAAACACACGCCACTTGTAGTTCGCAAAGAACTCACAAGTGGCGTGCGTGGAACATGACCAATTTTATACGGAACTACTTTGCTCCGGCAGCGTCAGCATCACCGAAGAGAAGCGGTGGCTTGCGAAGGTGCAAACCAGACTGCGATAGCTTCACCCAAATCTCTTGAAGGATCTCCTTGTTCTCTTTATCGAGGAGATCGTAGATCGAATCGAGACTCATGACCTGCTGCATCGCCGACATGGCGAAGATCGGCGCGGCGTCATCTTTAAGAGCCCGGTCACGGACATCTGTAATGAAAGCCCGCAGGTCGGCTTTTGAGGTTATCTGCACCATATTCTCGACTCCTCCACCGATGGCGTTATCAGTCTCTTTGATCTTCGTCTCTTTTTTGTTTTTCATATGCTTACCTATCTATTGGTATGATCTCGATAGCCTGATTGTAACGCGTTGGATCATCCTTAGGATCCAATAAAACGGGCGCATTCACAATAACAGACCTAGTCTCAAGGCGTCGAGGCTCGACTCCTGCTTTCACGAGCTGATTCACAAACTCCCGAGAACGCCGGTCCGTGAGGTGCTGTATGTATGTATTGTCCTCTGTGCCAACGCTCTTCGCGTAGGCGACTACCACCAGACGGGAGTATGGCAGACGGAACTGGTTTAGCGACGCCATCTCGCGAACTATGCCGATCCCCGATGGACACATCTTTGCGGAATCTCCTCGAAAGAAGATGTCAGCCGGATAAATATCCCGGGTGGGATGCATTTCCATACGACGTTGGTAGTGCGCCGCTAAGGTCTCTTGTGCTGTGATACGCCGCTTTTCAGCCTCGGTTCGACGGCCGATACGCATCTGAGAATCTTCCAGGTCGTCTCGCATCGCCCCGTGAATACCACCCATAACAG
>OMII01000186.1 GCA_900299055.1 Pseudomonadota bacterium
CACTGGTCTTCAAGATCTCTGCAAGGTGAATTGCTAACCAAACATTATAGAGCCCGGTCCAGAGATTGCGAGCGGCCAGACTAGCCCGTAACGTCTTGTTGTGCTGTTAACCGTCTCAGGTTGAGGTTATGCAGCGAGGAATGCTGAAACGCGGCGGAGCCTGCAGTGAGGCCTCTGAAATAATTGCTTAGCTTATCGTCAAGTCGATACGAAGATATCCTTTTTTACCTACAAGCTGGGGCTGGAAAGTATATCAGTGTGGCCGAAAGAAAATAGCAACTACGTAAGCCTACTCTCCCCACACTTCTTTATTCGCATCGAGCTGGTCAGTGCAGATAGTTAAAAACATCTGGGACGCAGCGAACTCAGCAACCTCAGGGCTTGGGGGGAGTACTGCGGCGAGTTGCTGGTTCCCGTCTTCGATGACGTACTCCTCCGCGAGATTAATCATGAACACTTTTTGTGAGGGCATTCCCACGCCACAGTATTTAGAGAGCTCTGAGGCCCTGCACTCGACCATAGCCAGAGGAGATTCTGTGGGATAGTAAGTCCACTTATCGGAATGCATCCCCGGATGTATTCCCAAGGCGATGAAACGACCTTGAAGATGCTCTAGATCGCCCTCGAGTTTATCACGCTCTGAAGCTCCTTGCTTTTGGTGATCGGACAGGGTGCGAATAGCTACAATACACAGTTCTCGGAGCTCTTTTGCGCGCGGATTCGCTTCGTAGTCGGAAGCTTTCCATCCTTTAAAGTCTCTAGGTGGTTGCTCTGGACCTCTGTTGAAAAATGACAGCATAAGACTCTATCTGCGTAGTCTACCTCAGTATGGGTTACATCTAGCCAGTTCTTTAGAAGGTCTTGCCCTTCCATCAATGGCCAGAGGGCTCTACAGGTTGAGAGTAGTAGTGATTGCTCAAAATGTATGCCACTCAAGGCCTCGTGGAAGGGATATGGCGATAAAGCTGATGCACGAATACTAATTTCGCTGAGTCGATGTGGGTTTTGGCACCCCTGGAGGCGCGGAGTAAGTGAATATTCAATGCGTTATGAGAGGCTCTCTATTTTTGCCTCGCGCCGGAGTTAGTGGGAATAAGCGTGGAAAGATCTTCCGCGAATGTAGGTGTTATAGGTGCCTAGCTGTGCAAAGGCACTATTGTGCCGATATAGTCATGCCTATCTCACGCCGTCTTACAAGAGCTGTAAGCTCTCGGTCAAGCGATGCTATCTCTCTAGCATCGATATAGATAACCTCTC
The DNA here is from genome assembly GCA_900299055.1 of Pseudomonadota bacterium. GTDB lineage: Bacteria > Bdellovibrionota_C > UBA2361 > UBA2361 > OMII01 > OMII01. Next base: position 1,258 of record OMII01000186.1, read on the forward strand.
CAACACGCTCAAGCTTGCCCGTAGCGAGTAGTACACTACTATTCATGATATTGGCTCGGTGCTGGTCAAAGAGATCGGGGCGAATAACTACATTCAGTGAGCCTGTTTCATCTTCAAGTGTTAGAAATACGACACCCTTCGCTGTCCCGGGACGTTGTCGTGTGATGACTAGGCCAGCCGCTGAAACGTTTGATCCGACCCTTATTCCAGAAGCGGCGCTGAGATCGCTCGCTGAGCGCGCGCCACGTCGTTCGAGCGTAGAGCGTAGAAAATCTAGAGGATGGGCTTTCAAAGACAATCCTGTAGTTTTGTAGTCTTGAAACATCTCTTGCTGCGGCGAGGATTTCGGAAGGTGCGAAAGTGATGACTGCGAGCGTGCTTCAAAAAATCTGTCGAGAGGCGCTGGCTTCGTTGTTAAGGTTTGTAGTTCCCACATCGTATCTCGCCGATCCGCATGAAGAGATTGAAACGCGTCGGCGTGGGCGAGTGTCCGCAACGATGCTCGGGAGATCTCCGCGGAGTGAGTCCACAACTCGTGTATCTTAGAGAACTCACCACACGTGTTAATTGACTCACGTAATTCGCTTGCGTGATCATGCCGTAGTCCACGTACGAGTCGTAGCCCAAGTCGTAGAGCCGGTATTTCACGATGACTGTATGATACTGAGCAATTCCATTCGCTTTTGTTGGCGTCGATCGGAAGCACCTCAACTCCGTGTTTCTGGGCGTCTCTAACAATTTGCGCTGGCGCGTAGAATCCCATCGGCTGGCTGTTTAAGAGCGAGCAGGCGAACTCCGCCGGGTAGTGTCGTTTGATCCATGCCGAGGCGTACACAAGAAGCGCGAACGACGCCGCGTGCGACTCAGGAAATCCGTACTCACTAAAGCCTTTGATTTGATTGAGGCAGGTTTCAGCGAACTCACGGGAATAACCGTTAGCGAGCATCCCTTCTGTTATCTTTGCTTTAAAAGTCTCGATGACTCCCTTATGCGTTTTCCACGCCGCCATCGCCCGACGGAGCTTCTCGGCTTCGCCAGGAGTAAAGTTGGCGAGTACGATCGCAAGTCGCATCGCTTGCTCCTGAAAGATAGGCACTCCAAGCGTTTTGCCAAGGATTCGCTTCACTCTTTCATCTGGATAAAAGGGCTTCTCCGCTCCGCTTCGTCGCCGTAGGTATGGATGCACCATGTTGCCCTGAATCGGCCCGGGCCGAACGATAGCGACCTCAATGACGAGATCGTAGAAGACCCTGGGCCGCAGCCTCGGAAGCATCGCCATCTGCGCCCGAGACTCCACTTGAAATACGCCTACAGTATCAGAGGCGCACAACATATCGTAAACAGCGGTGTCGTTTCTGGGGATTGAATAGAGCTCAAGGGTGCTCTCGCCACTCTCTGAGCGTTTGGCGTTAATAAGCTCAAGCGCCTTACGAACGCAGGTCAGCATACCGAGCGCGAGGATATCGATTTTGAGCATTCCTAGCTCTTCGATATCGTTTTTATCCCACTCAATAATCGTTCGAGACGCCATGCCTGCGTTTATGATCGGTACGATCTGATTAAGTGGTGTTTGAGAGATAATAAAGCCGCCTACGTGCTGCGAGAGGTGTCGAGGAAATCCTATCAATTCATTGGCGAGAGTGAGCGCGTTTTGAATCGTGTGGTCATATGGGTTGAGGCCCAGCTGCCGTAAGGAATCGGCGGTAACGGCGCTCCCCGTCCAGCGATGCACAGAGGTGACGAGTTTATCAGTCACGTCGAGTGAGATGCCAAACACTTTGCACACATCTCGGATGGCGCTACGAGCTTGGTACGTTACGACTTCGGCGGTGAGCGCGGCTTTATCACGTCCATACTTCGCATAGATGTATTGAATCACCTCCTCTCGTCGCTCGTGCTCAAAGTCGATATCGATATCCGGAGGTTCCTGCCGCTCTTTACTGATAAAGCGCGCAAAGAGTAAGTCGATCTGCTGAGGGTCAACCGCGGTGATTCCAAGGCAGAAGCACACAATTGAGTTCGCGGCCGCTCCGCGTCCCTGACAGAGGATTCCGCGGCTTCTGGCGAAGGACACGATATCATAACAGGTAAGAAAGTATTTCTCGTACGAAAGCTCGCCGATTAATCGGAGCTCCTCTTCAATGCCTTGGCGAATATTGAGCGGGATTCCATCCGGATAGCGCTCAGACGCCCCACGAAAGACTTCAACTCGAAGATACTCGGAGGGAGTAGTTAATGGTGGGCAGATGCCATCAGGATAGGTATACGTCAGAGAAGAGAGAGAAAACGCTGATGTCATCTCAACGATCTCAGCGACTCGTGTTAGAGCCGTTGGTGTCTCGCGAAAGAGCCGATGCATCTCAGAGGGATCTTTTAAGTAACGCTCGCTGTTTTGAAATCGCTTAAATCCGAGCTGTTGAATAGCGCAGCCAGCGCGAACGCAACTGATGACATCTTGTAAGGGCGCACGCTCAGGGGTGTGGTAGTAGGCGTCATTCGTGGCGACAAGAGGGATAGTAAGGGCGCGAGCTATCCCAATAGATGATTGAATGAAGTGTTTATTGGATGGACCGTAGTTGTGAGTAAGGGCGATAGAAAGAAGTGATGAATTATCGCTGTTTTCTTTGAGTATTTTACAAAAGTCAAAGAATACAGCGCTACGAGAGTTTAATCCCTCTGATGAATGGGTTCCATGGAGCCGAGTTTGAAAAAATGGCGGCACGATAACCGTCACAAAGCGGTTCTGGACAGGAAGAAAGTCAGCAAGATCGATAAAGAAATCGTTTTTAGATACAGGCGCGCGCCCTTTGCTCAGTAACTGACACAATATTCCATACGACTCGCGGTCAGTTGGGTACACAAGGAGTGAGGTCCGATGATAGGTAGAGGAGCGGTCGCCTAAAGAGTGTTTGATCTGCCCCTGAAAGTCTATCTCTAGTCTGCAGCCTACAATGAACCGGATTCCCGCGTCCCGGGCGGCGGTGTGGGCGCGGACTATTCCAGCTAGAGAATTAGCGTCTGTAATCGCGATAGCCGCGTAGCGAAGCTCCGCCGCGCGCCAAATGTATTCATGTGGATGGCTCGCTCCTTGAAGAAAGGAGAAGTTAGTCGTGGTTTGAAGTTCGGCGTAGAAGGGGTGTCGCGGCATAGCAAAGCACTCTTAGTTCCATACGCCATGCACAAACCAGCGTTGACTACTCGCTTCTCGAAACACCCATAGCCAGCGCCCCGCGTCATCTTGAATCGTAAAGTAATCTCGCCCCACGAATGAATCATTATGAAGGTGAGTTCGCCACCACTCGGGGGCGATACGTTCTGGACCCGCGCCAGAGATGATAGAGAGGTGCCTGCCACGCCACTGAATACGAGAGGGTGGTTTGTCAGGAAGCATCGCTAGGGTGTTAATCGGCTCTGGCGTGGCAAGGAGCGTTGGTGGGCGTTCTCTTAGGTTATACGGAGAGCGCGGCTCCATAACGGCGCGCTGTGACGAATCGCTCGTTGTTGTCTCTGTAATAGAGTTGTACGAGAAACTTCGCTCAGGGATAAACGAGTCGTGAACAACAGCGCGCACCACTCTATCTTTTCCGATTCGTAAGCTAACGCTATTGAGGAGCTCGCTGTGAGAGCGAGCGATATCGGTGGATTCATGCTGGTGTGCTGTAAAGCTTCGTTGTTGAGTGGTCGATCGAGTGAGTGAATGCGCGCGTAGGTAGATCTCTCGAATTTCGCCACAGAAACGCATTGAGTCGATTATCGGCTCAAGTATCTCAAGGAGATGTTTCATGCTGTTTGTCGCCGAAGCTAACGGAAACTCTTTGTGAGTTGTCGCGGCGGCGGTGTCAGAGATAGAGAGACTAAAGTATCCAGCCTCTATCTGCCGAGCGGAGAGTTCCGCTATCAAATCCTTAAATATATGCTCAATCGCCACAACTATTGCGCGCCTATGAATAAGTGGTGGCTCAAAGATCTTTCTTCGCTCGTATGAGGTGGGTGGTTCCACAACACGTAGCCGCTCTTCGTATTCACCTAACGCTTGGTGTAATCGAGATAAGAGAGCTTTGCCGAAACGCACGCTTAGCGCGTGCTTAGGAAGCGTGAGGAGCTCTCCTATCGTGTCAATTCCAACATCTGAGAGCGCCGCCGCTGATTGTGGGGTTATTCGTAGAGCGAGTGTTGAGAGTGGCGCTAATGCGTCAGGAAGCTCAGATGGTGATAAGGACACAACCAAAGGAGATTCCGCGTAGCGTGAGAGTGCCCACGCGCTACCTATCGTAGGCGCGACGGCGATACGAGCTTGCTGACGAAAGAGTTTCCACAACGTGGCCGCGACGTTTCGTGATGGGCCGTGTAGTCGCTCAGTGCCGCTTAGATCGATGATAATCCCATAGTGAAGGCTAGAAAGAGAGTTGAGTTCGCCTTTGCCGCGCGCGGTGTGAAGTTCTGAATCTAGTCCAACGAGGGGTGAATATCGCAAGCACCAGACGGCGAGCGTATAGAGCGCTGTGTAGTCTCGTATCGCGTCAAATGGCTCGTTATAGATGCCCGGACAGAGGGCTTCAGCGAGCGCAAGTGACATCATCGGGCGTACTCCCACGGATGTAGATCGCGCGCAGCATCGCGTAACCACGATCTGAGACGCGTTCCGACAGGTGAGCGCGATTGGGCGCGCTTTATGTTCCGAATCGTGCGAGCGAAGCTTCCTCTGTGTGACATTGATCGACCACTCGGGGAAGTACGCGCACAGATATACGCGAGTTCTGTTCATGAATACCTATGAGCCATGAGAGAGGTTGCTGTAAGCCGCCGCGCATATTCGTGAGCGAAAGCTCCCACGCGGGTGCGTCGTGCTGAGATGGAGTAGGGGTCATGATCCACTTAGTGAAGGCGCGGCTGGGGAGATTGAGATCGCTAGTGTCACGAAGTAGTAACGCGGTAGCGCCGTTTTCTCGAGCGGCGAGCTCAAAACGTTTCGTGACCGTAAGTGATATCCGTGGGCACTCGGCGATTACGAGCCCGACTGCTTTCGAGCGCAGCGCCGTCTCTAGCGTCCACAACGTAAGCTTGTTGTTCGGTGGATCGATAAAGATAATTGAGTTTAAGAACGCTTCTTGCGCTGAGTATGAATGTTCAGGCGATATGAGGGCGTACGGAGTTGGCCACGATCGCTTACCTATCCACACGATAGCGCGAGTGGGCGCGCTTCGACTCCATGAGTTCTCAGAGACGAGGGTGTTGTAGGCGCTTTGGGCGAGCAGGGTTGGTATGAGGCTTGAGCGCCGCTCAGGTTGGAGGGTGTCGTGATAAAAGAACTCATGGAGCGCGCCTCGTGGGAGTCCTTTTGCAGGTAAGGAATTGTCGATCTCAGGGATAGTAAAGGGAAGGGAAGTGCTTGCGGAGATGCCTTCAGTTTTAAAGTGTATCTCTGTCTTTGGACGTCCAGACGCGGCCCATACGAGGCCGGTATCAACGAGATCGTCGATCGCGAGAGGCGGCGTAGGGCCGCTGGCCAAAGAGTTTTTCAAATGAGAGATAGAGGAGCGCATGGTGTCTAGTATTCTAGTATATTTCTATACTAGAATATGATGCGACATCCAGTCAAAAATGCTCTCTATTTTAGGATTATGGATACGTGCGGCCGAAAATTACGCTTCGTGATACATAGGTCTATTGATTTCAAGTATATACGACCAAGCGGCGTGTACTTTCCAGTACCCTGGGCGTAAGATGCCCAGGAATCTATCCGCCCGCGTACAATCACTCCCTCTTTTAGAAGCTATGAAAACACTCTCAGCTCGTCAGCAGGTCCGATACACGCTTATAGCTATGGCGGGAGTTACGCTCCTTTTAGGGCTGATTAAGTTCGTTCAAATTAGACGCGCGATCTCCGAGCATGAGAGCTTCGCTCGGCCTCCTGAGTCGGTTACGACAGCCAGAGTTATGGCGACTGAGTGGAGGGATACCATCCACACGGTGGGCTCTTTCGCCGCTGTCAAAGGCGCCACGCTTAGCACGCAGGAATCGGGCAACGTCGCGCAGGTTGGGTTTGAGTCGGGATCGAAGGTTTCGGCGGGGCAGGTTCTTATCGAGCTCGATCGATCCGTAGAAGAGGCGAATCTTGCTGGAGCTCTCGCTCGTCTTTCGCTCGCAAAGCAGAATCTCGCTCGCGCGCAGGCGTTAAAGACACAGAGCGCCATGTCTGTCGCTACTCTTGAAGAGTACCAAGCCAGAGTAACGCAAGCAGACGCTGAAGTGCGATCACTTCGAGGCGTTATCGAGAGAAAGACTATCCTTGCTCCGTTTGCGGGCAAGGCGGGAATCCGAGCGGTTAATATCGGTCAGTACGTCACCGCTGGTACGCCACTTGTTCCGCTCTATTCGGTAGACCCTATTCACTTTAATTTTTCAGTGCCACAACAGGTAGCGCCATTTGTGCGAGAGTCACAATCACGTCTCGTTATTTCAGTTGACGCATTTCCGAATCGCGCTTTTGAGGGCGTTGTCACGGCGGTAAACCCGAATATCAATGAAGTAACGCGCTCGGCTGATGTGCAGGCAACGATTCCTAACCTTACAGAGGAGCTGTTACCAGGTATGTTTGGTTCAGTTCGCTTAGAGGTAGGTGATTTAAAGCGAGTAGTGACGGTGCCAGTTTCAGCGATTCAATACGCGCCGTACGGAAACTCTGTGTACGTTGTTGAGCGCGCGGGAGATGGAGCAAAGACAACCGTTCGACAACAGATAGTACAGCTAGGCGCTAAGCGGGGAGATCTAGTCGCCATCATCCAAGGACTTTCAGAGGGGGATGAGATCGTGACATCTGGTGGGTTTAAATTACGTCCCGGCGCCGCGATAGCGATTCAACAAAACTCCTCCGTCCCCGCAGCTGAAAAGCCAGCTGTGCAGGATACGTAGGAGGCTGCTATGAAGTTTACCGATATCTTCATTAAGCGCCCGGTCTTATCGATCTGTCTTAACGCGCTGATCCTGATCGCTGGATATCAATCGATCAAGAGCCTCAATGTTCGCCAGTATCCACGTAGTGATAGCGCGGTCGTGACCGTTACAACCGCGTACGTTGGCGCGCCCGCGGATCTTGTGCGTGGATACATCTCAACTCCATTAGAGCGCGTTATCGCGAGTGCTGACGGAATCGACTATATCGAATCGAACAGCAAGCAAGGCGTGAGCTCAATCATCGCGCACTTGCGACTCAATTTTGATGTGAACGCCGCACTCACGCAGATTCAAGCAAAAGTAGCGCAGGTGAGAAGCGAACTTCCCCCTGAGGCGGAAGCGCCGATTATTAACGTCGAAAGTAGTGATAATCGATTCGCCTCGCTTTACATCGGGTTTTCATCGTCGCAGCTCGAGCCAAACCAGCTTACAGAGTACCTTACGCGCGTTGTGCAGCCACAACTTTCGGCTGTTTCAGGTGTGCAAAAAGCAGAGATCCTCGGCGCGAGAACGTTCGCTATGCGTGTATGGCTCAAGCCCGATCGGATGGCGGCACTCTGAATTAGCGCGGCAGAGGTTAAAGACGCACTTTCAAAAAATAACTTTCTCTCCGCCGTGGGTAATACCAAAGGCGCGCTGATATCAGTGAGCCTCGTAGCAAACACCGATCTTAAGAGCGCCGAGGAGTTTAAGGATCTCGTCGTACGACAGCGTGGAAGCACGATCGTGCGTCTTGAGGATATCGCTGATGTCGTTCTTGGGGCGCAGAGCTACGACGAAGATGTCCGATTTAGCGGTGACTCAGCGACGTTTATGGGCGTATGGGTGTTACCGAACGCTAATTCGCTCGATGTGGTCGAGCGTGTCCGCAAGGTGCTCCCAGAGATATCAGCGAACCTTCCAAGCGGTGTGACCCTTACGGTTCCGTATGACGCCACGAAGTATATTCAGGGAGCTATTCACGAAGTTCTTACGACGCTCACAGAGACGATCGCTATCGTTATTCTTGTTATTTACCTCTTTATTGGCTCGCTGCGCTCAGTATTAGTCCCAGTTGTCGCTATCCCTCTTTCATTAGTGGGTGCTACGACGATCATGCTCTCGTTCGGATTTACGGTTAATCTCCTCACATTGCTGGCGATCGTTTTGGCGGTGGGATTAGTGGTCGATGACGCGATCGTCATGCTTGAGAACGTGGAACGTCACGTGCAAGAGGGGATGGAGCCAGTACCGGCGGCGATCAGGGCGGCGCGCGAGCTCATCGGGCCTACTATCGCGATGACGATTACCTTGGCGGCCGTATACGCGCCGATTGGTATTCAGGGTGGGCTCACGGGCGCTTTGTTTAAAGAGTTCGCCTTCACGTTGTCGGGAGCGGTTGTCATTTCAGGTATCGTCGCACTTACGCTCTCTCCCATGATGTCCTCAAAGCTTGTTAGCGCTCGTGGGCGTGAGAGCGAGTTTAAGAAAAAGATAGAGCACAAGCTTGATATACTGCGTGACAGATACGCGAGCCTTCTTCGCATAGCGCTCCAGTACCGAACCTCAGTGGTGGTATTCGCGGTGTGTGTAATTCTCCTGATAGTTCCCTTTTATATGTTCTCGATGAAGGAGCTTGCTCCTCGTGAGGATCAAGGAGTGCTGTTTGGAATCGTGCAGGGTCCGCCAGAGGCGACAATAGAGCAGATGCGGCTCGCGACCACAGAGGTGCACAAAGCCTACGCTTCATTGGCCGAGTATCGAGGTTCGTTTCAACTGACAAGCCCCGGGTTTGGTTTCTCCGGCGTGGTGCTCAAGCCTTGGGATGAGCGCTCGCGTGATGTCATGAGTATTGAGCCAGAGGTGTGGGGTAAAGTCGGCGCTATTCCGGGCGTGCGAGTAATCGTAACTTCGCCAGCGCCGCTTCCAGGTGGAAGTGATTTTCCGGTTGAGTTTGTTATCTCGTCGACGGCTGAACCAAAAGAGGTCGTTGGGTACGCGCAACAACTAGTCGCGGCGGCATTTCAGAGTGGCAAGTTTATGTTCGCCGACACTGATTTGAAATTCGATCTTCCGCAGAGTGAGGTGGTAATCGATCGTGACAAGGCAAACGCGATGGGGATATCGCTCGGCGCTATCGGAGAGGATCTCTCCACATTTGTCGGCGGTAATTACGTTAATCGCTTCTCGATCCTGGGGCGTAGCTACAAGGTTATTCCTCAGATAAAACGAGCCGATCGTCTCAATCCTGAGCAGTTGTTATCACTACACGTTAGGGGACCTGGCGATAAGCTGGTGCCACTTTCAACTGTCGCCTCGATATCGAATACCGTGCAGCCGCGACAACTCAACCGCTTCCAGCAACTCAACTCAGCTAAGATTCAAGGTGCGATAGTTCCTGGAGTTTCGATTAGCGATGGATTAGAGGTTCTTGAGCAGAAGGCTCGGGAGATATTGCCTTCTAATTATATCGTCGATTACGCCGGCGAGTCCCGACAACTGCGTAAAGAAACAAGTAGTATGACGAGTACGCTCCTGCTAGCGCTTATCGTTATCTTTCTGGTGCTAGCGGCGCAATTTGAGAGCTTTATCGATCCGCTCATTATCTTAGCAGGCTCGGTACCACTAGCGTTAGCAGGCGCGCTGCTCTTTGTCTTCTTGGGCTCAACATCCCTCAATATATATTCACAGGTGGGTCTCGTGACGCTCGTTGGACTAGTAGCGAAAAACGGTATTTTAATCGTTGAGTTCGCCAATAGATTGCAAGAGGAAGGGGTGGAGATGCTGCAAGCGGTTCAGCAAGCGTCTCTGGCGAGACTTCGCCCAATCCTCATGACATCAGTAGCGACAGTCGTAGGACACTTTCCGCTTGTTATCGCCCAGGGAGCCGGAGCTGGGGCACGTAATAGCATCGGAATTACCCTGGTCACAGGTATGGTAGTCGGTACCGTCTTCACACTTTTTGTGGTACCTGTGCTGTACACGCTCATGTCTCGTCGAAGAGCGAAAGGTGTTGTCCATGAAGGTAGCTAAAACACAGTCAAATGTAAGCGTATCACGGCACGGGCTCGTGGTTGCGCTCACACCGCTTTTGACATCTCTTCTCTCTGGGTGTGTACTCGTTGGTCCCGACTATGAGAAGCCGACCATCGATGTAGCGCCGAAATTCTCAGGCGCTGATGCCGTACAAGAGGTGGCCCAGACTCCAGTGGATCCAGCGCAGCTGTGGTGGAAGAACTTTAACGATCCCGATCTCTCGGCGTTAATTGAGCAAGCGGTGGCGGCTAACAATGACCTCGAGTCGGCGCTTGCCAGAGTTAATCAGGCAAGAGCCCTGCGACGTGAGGCGTTTCTCGATCTCTTCCCGACAATAACGGCGGATGGCACCTATAATCGCACCCACATCCCAACATCAACCTTCGCCGGAGGAGCGTTTAAGACTGGAAAGACGCACATCACGAACGAGTACTATTCAACTGGTTTCGACGCGTTCTGGGAGCTTGACCTGTTTGGGCGCGTTCGTCGCCAGGTAGAGGCAAAAGACGCCGAGAGCGCCGCCTCGGTGGCGGAGTTACGTGACGCGATCCGAATTGTCGTAAGCGAGGTAGCGAGAAATTATTTTATTCTCCGTGGGACGCAACAACAGATCGTAGTCGCTAAGGAGAACGCTAAGACACAAGAGCAGGTAGTAAAGATCGCTGAAGCGCTCTTTAAAGGTGGGCAATCAACCGAGTTTGATGTCGTACGAGCTAAGGCGCAAAACTCAAATACGCTTGCCGCTATTCCAACACTCGAAGCGCGCGCGCAGGCGACGTTGTATCGTTTAGCGGTTCTGTGCGGTAAACAGCCCGGTGAGGCCTCACCTGAGCTTGCAACGACGAAAAATCTTCCGAATTACAGTGGACCGATTACGATCGGCGATCCCGCCGCGCTTCTACAACGACGCCCCGACATTAGGGCTTCCGAGGCTCGGCTTATGGCCGCCACAGCGGGAATTGGCGTGGCGAAGGGAGACCTGTTTCCGAAGGTGACCTTTAACGGTTCCGTGTCCTTGCAGGCGCGTGCTGTTGGTGATTTAACGACCCCTAATAGCGATTCCTACAGTTTGGCACCGAACATTTCATGGGCGGCGTTTAACTTAGGCCGAGTCTTCGCGAATATCGATATCGCTGAGGCTCAGCGAGACGGTGCGCTCGCCCAATACGAGCAATCGATCTTAGTGGCGCTTGAGGATACGGAATCTGCCCTGGCGCAGTTTGGCGCTTCGAGAAAGAGGCGGGATCTCCTTGCTGACGCGGTAGACCAGAGCACTCGCGCGGTACAAATTGCCCGCACACAGTATGAGAACGGTCTCGTTGATCTCCTTCCTGTGCTCGACGCGCAGCGAGTGCAGCTAAACTCTCAGATAGAGTTAACGCAAAGTCAGACTGAGCTTGTGACATCTCTCGTTTCTCTCTTCAAGGCGCTCGGTGGTGGATGGGATGAGGCGGTGGTGGAGAAGAAAGACTCCACAGAAGCTTCTCTACCTGCAGTTGAGGCTACGACCGTTGAAAAGAGTTAGCGATCGAGTGCGACAGAGAGCGTTTTAGCTTAGTCGACGTTGCCGCCTTTTTCAGAACGAATAAAAGATACCGTAGTTGATCGTTCTAGAAAAAACACGATGCTTAGTCGAGACAGCTGTAGCTCTCGCAACTCCTCGTGCTCATGACGAACGAAGCCATCCGCCTCGTGTGGCGCAATCCATCTGACCTCCGCAACATCTTCATCATAGGCCATTTGCGCTTTCCCCCAAGTTTCCCAAGGGTCGCCACACGTATTTTGGTCGGCTTCGCCTATAAGCACGTATTCTTGTACAGAGGGTGCCTGACGAAAGTCCCTGGTGTAATCCTGATTGGGCGGCATCCAGGAGAAGATCACCATCTGGGGTTGGTATTTTGAGAGCGCCGCGTGATGATCCAGGCGTTCGACTGGAAATGAGGAATCTAGCTCCCACTCTCCCGAGTCGACTGCGATAAGCTTCACGCGTCCTTCTGATCTCTCCGCAAGACTTTGGGTTAGAAAGTGTGACAGACGGCCGTTTCCGGCACCTACTTCAAGAATCGTGATCGGATTTTCTGGAGTGCCTCCTAATTCGAACGCGCGTTGAGATAGGTAGCCAGAGAGGGCGTTCACGTATTCTTTGGTGAGGAATTCAAAAACGCGGCGGCTCGGGTCATCAATCAGCTCTAGCCATTTGCTCTGATCGCTAAAAGAAATTTGGTGCAGCCGCTCGCTGAGTTCTGAGAAGCTAGGTAGAAAATGAGGGTCTCTGAGTTTTGAGATCAAATCCTCACCGCGGCAACGATCGGCGCTCTGCGTCTCGTTGGTTCTGGAGAAGAGGCTTCCTAGTTTGAGCATAAAGTTCTGTGTGCGAGCGCGAAGACGCAATTCAAGAATCGTGCTGGCCTACCTACACTAATCCGCTAGAGGGGCGAGAGTGCATCAGCGGGGCCTGACAAGGTTGCTAGTGATCACAAGGGGTTGGGTATATGTGGCTATGCAAAATCAAAAAAAGTGCGGGTTAACGTGGCGTTACGCGGGCATCCAAGCTGAGGCTGCTCTGCCGGGGACTCACCAGGATGTATCGGTTGCTGGAAGGCAGAAACCCTTAGGGCACATTCAGACCTGCCACTGGCCGGGCGATGAGCAATGACCCGATGTAAAAGACAACCCTGGCTGTCGCCATGAGAGATATAATCAAGGCGATCGTGAAGAAGAGTTTGTTCGACTCGGGAACGGTGGTCATCTTCGTTGTTCCGTTATAGAGCGTGAATAGCCCACCAAGGATGGCAAAGATAAATGCAAAAATAGACAAAGATGGCACTAGCGTAAGAATTCCTGCTGCTGCTCCAGGAATCATTGAGTGAGCCAGTAGGCTGTAGCAACGTTCGCGAGTCGCCTCGCCTTTGAAAAGTTTTGCTAGCTTCTCGACAATGATGGCCCCAATAAATATCAGCACGACGTACTCCATCGCAGTTGCTATGTGCCATGCAAGCGATGAAAAAAACGGTGGACGCCACGTTCCAAGCACCGAAGAAACGCCAACAACTTGAAGACCGATGAACTGGCACGCATTGCTCAAAACCGCTAAGGGGATTACGAGCGAGCGCATCAGTTGTTTTATGTTTGCTGGCTCAGAGGAGATCGTATCCCAGCACTCGCTGGGCTTAAGGAGCACAAGTTTAACACGTTGGATGAGGGCTGCGCTGATGAAGGTCGTTACGGTATTCATAGCGAGGGAGGCTACAGCAGGAGCGGGCGTGTAGTAAACGAAGAAGAAATGGGGCTTGCTGGTGGTGTTTTAGCATCTTGTTTTATTAATACGACCCTGAAATCACACGATTTGTTGCAAGTTCAATAGTTCTGACTCTCGGTGTAACACCCCTCGATATTTTGCTACGGTATGCCGACTCTAAGGAGTGGAGAGTACACAGCAAGGGCCATGAATCGATTAACAGTAGCAGCAGTGGCGCTAAACCAGACCCCGCTCGCGTGGGAAGAGAACCTCCTGCATATTCGCCAGGCGATCGCCGAGGCAAAGGAAACGGGAGCCCAGGTTGTGTGTCTGCCTGAGCTGTGCGTGCCTGGCTATGGATGTGAGGACGCATTCCATGCAGAGGCCGTCGTTGAGGAATCTCTCAAAATCGTTGAGAAGCTTGCGCGAGATTCTAAAGGGATAGTAGTCAACTTCGGTGTTCCGCTCGCAGTGCAAGGTGCCGTGTATAATACAGTCGCGGTAGCTATAAACGGTGAGTTGCGAGGCTTTGTTGCCAAGCAACATTTAGCTGGAGATGGAATCCACTATGAGCCACGCTGGTTTAAGCCGTGGCCTCGAGGGGTTGTATCCTGTGTCGAAATCAGAGGAAAAGAGTATCCAGTTGGGGATATTTTTTTTGATATCGATGGTATTCGGATCGGTTTTGAGATCTGTGAGGACGCCTGGGTAGCTGAGCGTCCGGGGATATTTCTCGCCCAGCACGGAGTCGACATTATTTTAAATCCGAGTGCGAGTCATTTCGCTTTTGGGAAGCACGAGATTCGCAAGCGCTTTGTGACCGAGGGGTCTCGTGCCTGCGGCACGGCGTATGTGTACGCGAATCTTCTTGGGTGTGAGGCCGGTAGAATCATCTACGACGGAGATACGCTGATCTCTTCGCACGGAGAGCTCATCGCGCGCGGAGAACGGTTCTCATGTCGTGATGTGGTAATAACCACAGGCGTAGTTGATATCGATCGCTCGCGGCTTTTGCGACGCAGAATTAGTGGGTTTCGACCAGCGCTTGATGATGGTGGTCGATGTGTGAGCGTTCGTGGCTTCTCCTTGAAGCCCGCCACGCGCGCCACTACTTCTTCAGTAGCCTCGTGGGAGGATTCCCGATTCTTAAAGTATGAGGAGTTCTCACGGGCGGTAGCGCTTGGACTCTTTGATTACCTGCGAAAGAGCAGGAGCGAAGGCTTTGTCGTATCACTGAGCGGCGGCGTTGATTCGAGCGCCGCGAGCGTGTTGGTGGCGATCATGGTTCAAGCCGCGATACAAGATCTTGGCATTGCGGCGTTTCGAAAGAAGCTTGGCTATATCTCGTGGATGGCGAAAGCCAAAAACGAGAAGGATATTATTTCGAGGCTCCTCGCGTGCGTTTACCAAGCCACTCGTAACAGCTCAAGGATAACACACGAAGCGGCGATCGCGTTAGCTAAGCAGCTTGGAGCGAGCTCGTTTGATCTCGATATCGATCCACTGGTGCGCGGTTATACGAGCCTGATTGAAAAAGAGCTCGGCGTGTCGCTCTCGTGGGAGAAGCACGATCTCGCGCTGCAAAATATTCAAGCTCGTGTGAGAGCGCCTTCAGTATGGTTAATCGCGAATCTGCGTCGCGCGCTCCTGCTTACGACAAGTAATCGCAGCGAAGCGGCGGTTGGTTACACAACGATGGACGGTGATAGTAGTGGAGGATTGAGCCCACTTGGTGGCATCGACAAAGCGTTCCTTCGTGAATGGCTACGCTGGATGGAGACGACTGGTCCTGAAGGTCTGCGAAGTTTTTCAACGCTTCGACTCGTCAATACGCAAGAGCCCACCGCCGAGCTGCGTCCACTGGTGAAAAAGCAGACAGACGAGAGCGATCTCATGCCGTACGAGGTATTAGACGTGATTGAACGCTACGCTATTCGTGATAAACGGATGCCGATAGAGGTGTATGAGTTGTTAGGAGAGCGCTTTAAAAATAAGTTCGCTTCCCAGCAGCTAGCCCACTGGATTAAGCGCTTTTTCACCCTATGGAGCATCAATCAGTGGAAGCGTGAGCGCTACGCGCCGTCATTTCACCTTGATGATGAGAACCTCGATCCTAAGACATGGTGCCGATTCCCGATTCTGTCGGGAGGGTTCGCAAAAGAGCTCGAAGCTCTGGCGAAGCACGTAGCACCCAAACGAAAGCGAAGGTAGCGTGATAGAAAAGGCTATCTCATCGTGCGTTGAGCGTGTCGCGGTGCTCGGTGGGGCGTTTGACCCATTTCATAATGGACACATCGCGGTAATTCATCACCTGCTGCGTTCTGGATTGATCGATACAGTTCTAGTGGTGCCCAGTGGCGACCGCCCTGATAAGCCAGGCGTATCCTCAGCGCTTGATAGGCTTGAGATGACAAGGCGAGGGGTTAAGGCAGAGTTCGCGGGAGATCCCCGCGTTGAGGTCTCGGATCTGCAGGTGTCGGGCAGGGTTAGCTATGGGACGATTGACCTCGTGCGACACTTTGGGTCGATGCCCTCGAGGGAGCCGTTTTTTGTAATCGGACAGGAGCTGCTTAGCGATCTTCCGGCGTGGAAGGACTCCGCTGAGCTTCAAAACAAGGCGCGCTTTTTGGTTGTACGGAGACCGGGAGCGGAAGTAGCGGACGACGCGGCACGGGGTTGGAACGTTACGTATCTGGAACCGTTTGGCGCCGCAGGTGTTGATGTTTCGAGTACGGAACTGCGGGATCGGCTGCGGGTAGGAAGCGCTTGTGATCAGTTGATGCCGAAAGCTGTGCTCGCGTATTGTCGGGAGCGGAAGTTGTATAGCAAAGGGTGAGCGCAAGCCTTGCTCCTTTTACTTCCTCTATGCCACTCTCTGGCCATGACCAAACCGATCACAATTCCTCAAATTACCCCGCGAGAGCTTAAACTTCGTATCGATCAGGGCGATGATATGTTCCTGCTTGATGTGCGAGAGCCGCACGAGCGTGATATCTGCAACATCGGGGGCGAGTTGATTCCAAAGGATACAGTGGGGAGCAACCTAGAGAAGCTGCCGCGCGATAAGGATATTATCGTGTATTGCCGCAGTGGTGGTCGAAGCCAGTGGGTCGCTCAAGAGTTGGTCGGCAGGCACGGATTCGAACGGGTGTCGAACCTCGCGGGTGGTATGTTGCGTTGGTCGGATGATATCGACCCGAGCATGAAGAAGTACTAGCTGATCTGGCGCGGGAGGGCGGGTGTCTCACCCGCCCCAAATAATCTAAGGCGCGGCGATGGTGCCGCACGCAACAGGGCGTGTCAGAGGCACGCCCTCCCGAGGATCGACGAGGGATGATGCGTGTCTCACCCGCCCCAAATAATATGAGGCGCGGCGATGATGCCGCTCGCAACAGGGCGTGTCAGAGGCACGCCCTCCCGATGTGACTCGAGCTATCCCGTGATGTCGCTACCTGTTCGAAATAGATCGACCAGCATTCTAGTCTTCAGATTGTTAGAGGCTCGTTAAATTTTATTTGGACTTCGCTTTCACCTTCTATTACCTTGAAAAGATACCGTGTGGTTCTCGGTGTCCTCCTTCGGAAGTCGTAATCCTCGGCAGTTCTTTTACAACAATACATATGTGCATAGTTGAGTCCTTTTCGGAGCGCTGGCTGCATAGCGTCGCTGCGGCAAGGACTCACAACGATTGATTCAAACGTAGGTTTTATGAGGTGGTACCCTTTGAGCAGTTAACTAGCAGCTGAAATGGTAACCATCTCATCGTGAG
>OMII01000187.1 GCA_900299055.1 Pseudomonadota bacterium
CGTGACAGGCGAGCGTTCTAACCAACTGAACTACGACTCCGCAGTCGTCAGACCGAGTTAAGTACCTAAAAATCATGTGTAAGTAAAGTGCTGGGCCAGCAGGATTTTCGTCAGGCATGATTGACTGACGGTGGATTGGGTGAGAAACAGATAGTTAGCGCTCCTGAGATCCCTGTTTTCATTCAGATTCTGTAGGTCAAGGGGCGTGGCGTCTGTGAATCACCCGTGAGGTTAGCTGTGTCAGAGAACGACTCTACAACGTACGATCCAAAGAGCATTGAGCCAAAGTGGCAGGCCTATTGGGATAATCACAAGACATTCAAAACAACGGACGGCGGTCGAGAGAAGGTGTATGTGCTTGATATGTTCCCGTACCCGTCCGGGGCGGGTCTCCATATCGGTCACCCCCTCGGGTACACAGCGACAGACATATACTCACGCTATAAACGGATGAAAGGCTTTGATGTTCTGCACCCTATGGGGTTTGACGCCTTTGGTCTCCCGGCGGAGCAGCACGCGGTAAACACTGGTGAACATCCAGCCATCATCACACATAAAAACTGCCAGACTTTTGTCGAGCAGATGAAGAAGATCGGCTTCTCGTATGATTGGGATCGTGAGATCGCCACGTGTGACGCCGATTATTATCACTGGACTCAGTGGATATTCTTACGCCTGTACAACTCATGGTTTGATGACGCCGCGCAGAGGGCAAGGCCGATCGAGGAGCTTCCGATTCCAGACTCGATTCGAGGCCAGGGAGAGTTGGCGGTTCAAGGGTATCAGGCAGAGCATCGCCTCGCGTATTACGCCGACGCGATGGTGAATTGGTGCCCTGCGCTTGGAACGGTACTGGCCAACGAAGAAGTGATTGATGGAAAATCGGAGCGTGGTAATCACGATGTCGTTCGCAAGCCGATGAAGCAGTGGATGCTGCGCATCACCAAGTACTCAGAGCGGCTCATTTCAGAACTCGATGACATAGACTGGCCAGAGGCTATTAAAGAGCAGCAGCGTAACTGGATCGGGAAAAAGACAGGGACAGAGATCGTTTTTGCGGTGTCTGGTTCTGATAAAAAGATAGTCGCTTTCACGACTCGGCCCGATACTCTTTTTGGAGTCACTTTTCTGGTAGTTGCCCCAGAGCATCCACTTCTCGAAGAGCTTACGACTGCGGGGCAGCAATCGAAGGTCTCAGAGTATCGCGAAGCAGCGGCTCGAATGAGCGATTTTGATCGAACCTTTGAGAATCGTAAGAAGACCGGAGTGTTCACTGGTGGATATGTCATTAATCCAATAAACCAAGAGAAAGTTCCCGTATACGTGGGCGATTATGTGCTGGCGTCGTACGGCACTGGGGCTGTCATGGGAGTGCCAGCCCACGACTCTCGAGATTTTGAGTTCGCGCGTACACTTAATCTCCCGATCCGCCCTGTGCTAGCGCCGTCACACAAGCCTGCAGAGCTGACTGCTGCCGTTTGTGCCGGAGAAGTCGCATGGACAGAGGAAGGGAGTATGCTTCCATCGCTCGCTCCGGTGGCCAAAGAGCTGGGGTTAGAGGGACTAGTCAATACTGAAGCTGGTGAGCGAATCACCAGTTGGCTCGAGAGAGCCCAGCTGGGAACTCGTGTGGTGAATTACAAACTTCGAGATTGGCTTTTTTCCAGGCAGCGGTACTGGGGAGAGCCGATACCGATAATCCATTGGCAGGATGGAACGGTAACATCGCTCAGCGACGCCGAGCTACCGCTCGTGCTTCCAAAAGTGGAAGATTACAAACCTTCAGATGGCGGAGAATCTCCGCTTGCAAAGGCAACCGAGTGGCTTGAAGTTCGCGACCCAAAGACAGGTAAGGTGGGTCGACGGGAAACCAACACCATGCCGCAATGGGCAGGGTCGTGTTGGTATTACCTACGTTTCATTGATCCCAAGAACGACAGCGCTGCGTGGGATCCGGGACTTGAGAAGAAGTGGATGCCGGTTGATCTCTACGTGGGTGGCGCGGAGCACGCTGTACTACACCTTCTGTATGCGCGGTTTTGGCACAAGGTGCTTTTTGATCTTGGATATGTGTCGACTCGCGAGCCATTCAAAAAGCTCTACAATCAGGGAATGATTCAGTCTCATGCCTTTAAGGATCGTCGTGGGGCGATAATAGCCGTGGATTTGGTAGAGGAGGATGAGACTGGAGCTGCTCGGCGTAAAGATACAGGCGAGCCACTTGAGCGTATTGTTGCCAAGATGTCGAAGTCCCTCAAAAATGTAATTAATCCCGATGATGTAATCGATTTGTACGGCGCAGATACCTTGCGAACGTACTTGATGTTTATGGGCCCACTGGATGCGGCGCGACCATGGGACTCCAAAGCTATCTCAGGGAACGTGAGATTTCTTAGGCGCGTGTTCGCCTTTGTAACTGGCGGACGATCGACTGGTACCCGGGATGTGGTGGCGCTGGACGCGGAAGCGATCGATGTAAAGCGCGCTGTCCATAAAGCGATTAAGAAGGTGGGTGAAGATATCGAAGCACTTCACTTCAACACGCCAATCTCTACTCTCATGGAATTGATTAATTACATCAGTGAGAAACCGGTCTCCAAAGAGACCTTAGAGCATTTCACGCGCATCCTGGCCCCGTATGCACCTCATGTATGTGAGGAGCTGTGGGAGCGGCTCGGCCATGCCACATCGGTTGGTCTTGCAGATTGGCCTACGTATGACCCAGCTCTCGTGGTTGATAACGTAGTGACGGTTGTTATCCAGATTCTCGGTAAGAAGCGGGCCACAATTGAGGTGTCTCCGTCAATCGCTGACGGCGAGCTGCACGCGGCAGTGGTGGAGGCGATGAGAGATACCCCATATAAAGTGGGGTTAGAGGATCGGTTTATTACGGTGTACAACCCGGGAACCAAGGTTCCTCGTTTGGTAAATGTGATTGCCAAGTCAGCCTAGGAGAGTGGTGTTAATCGGAGGTCTTTGACGAGATGTCTCCATATGCTCTCATCTTATGAGCTTTCCAGCTCTCTTTGGTTAGCTCCCATAACTCAGAGGTAGTGAGAGCTGGATCCACGAAAGACGATGCTTTCTCGCCTATTTTGTGGGCGCCACACTTCTCTTTTACTCGCGCCGAGCGCTTATTGCCGACCGCATTTGACAGGATCAGCTTTTCAAAGCCAAGTGCATCAAAGGCGAGATCGGTGACTGGGACTACCGCCTCTGTCATGTATCCGTATCCCCAGTGTTGTCGACTTAGCCAAAACCCACGATGTTCGGGTCTGCCCTCTCGCCATAGGTCAATGACACCGATCAGGTCATGTGGATTGCTTTTCAATGTAATCGCCCAAATCCAACGGTTTCGACCCTGAATCGGTACTACGTGATCATGAAACCATATCGAGGCTCCGTCTGCTGGATAGGGCCATGGCACAACTGAAGAGAGATTTCGGACGATCTCGTAGTCGGTGAAGTTTTGCTGAACAGCGGGAATGTCTGATTCTACCACTGGACGAAGGATTAGCCTTTGGGTGGTAAGTATCGGCACCTGGCTATGTGGTGAGGACGCGTGCGGATATGACATGGTCTATCCAGAATATGACGAGCCAGTGGATTCCGACAATATTTTGTGAGCAACTGACTTCCTGTCTGAATTGTGTGGAGTTCCAGTGTCATCCCTTTGTAACTTGAGGGGTGGAGCGCTTGCAGTGCGAAAGGATTGGATCGGGGAAATCCGTCGTAAATGTTGTCATGGCGCTTCGGTCTCCATACCCATCGAGAGCCCATGGATCGTTTCTCATAAACGTGTCGTATAGCTCTCGTCGCACCTGTTGTACGTGCAGGTGTGGGAACCAATCACCGTTGAAAGGAGGGGTGCCTATGACGCCTAGGGTGCTACCAGACATCACGACGTCACCGACGCGCACTGATATCTCTGCTAAGTGGGCGAATAGTAGTATCGAGTGTGCTGATGTAGGGTCAGAGCTTGTTCCGTCCGTCTCGATGAAAACTCTGGGACCCCAACCCCACCGATCCGGATGGTCGTTGTCACATCGTATGACTGTGCCGCCGACGGGAGTTGCTACGACCGATCCTTGCGGCGCGTTGAAATCGATGCCGAGATGCACCGTTTTCTCGGTGTTGCCGAGGTATGTTCCCTGCCAAAGAAAAGCGCGGTCCTCAAGATAGCCACCAAAAGAGGCGACTACCCCGAGGCGTTTATGAAGCTCCTCGACAAAGCCTGCGCAAACGTTGGCGTCCGCGAGCTGAGTGGCTTGGGCTGTAGTCATTCTCCCCGTTGCTACACTGAGGCGCGCCTCCATATCGAGGTTCACATACGCGACAGAAGCTTGCCGATATTCAGGGAGAAAGTGGGAGAGGAGAGCCTCTGGAGTGTCGATACTGCTATACGGATGGACGTGGCACATATCTGGCATCGTATGGATTAGCCGAAGCGAGGAGTGTGTACAGGAGAGCGGTGATCGTTACACTCCAAACAGCTGCAAACTAAGCGGCTTTAGCGCCTCGATGCAGTTCGCCATATGAACTTCCAGCGGGATTTGTATCTCGTCCGCTCCGATTCGAATGTCATCTCGATTGCAGCCGCGCGCAAAAGCTTTGTCCTTGAACTTCTTCATTACTGACTTCACTTCGAGGTTGTGAATTGATTTATCAGGCCTAACGAGTACGCTTGCGGTGATAAGTCCAGACAGCTCGTCTACTGCGAAGAGCGTTTTTGCGAGCAGTGTGATGCGCGGTGTATTTGTGTAGTGTGCGTGCCCCATAATCGCCGTTCGCAACTCCTCCGGGTAGCCTAACTCCGCTAGGATGGAGTTTCCTTTGAAAGGGTGACCGTCAGGGCTGACTGGATCTGGGTACATTTCGTAATCGAAATCATGCAAAAGGCCTGTGTTGCCCCACAGCTCAAGATCGACACTATGTCCCTGGGATTGAAAGTATGAGCCGTACCACTTCATACAGGCCTCTACACTTAGAGCGTGGTTGAGTAAGCTCTGTGTTTTTGTGTATTCCGATAAAAGCGTCAGTGCCTCGTCGCGAGTGTTTTTGTTCATGATTTACAACCTTGCTGGCTCAAGAGATGCAGGCGGTTCGGAGTGTGAATATACATCAACCAGCTTTAAAAGATTCTGGATCTGAATATTATCCTGAATATCTTCGAGTGCTACCGTGATTTGAAATTGCTGTTGGTTATCTGCCACGGATATTGCCAGCGAGGGGTCGTGTGTTCCGTCACCACGCTGCGGACGAAGCCCGAAGACTCTCGATTCACTGAGCAGTTGAAGAATCCGGGCGGTATTCTCTCGGTCACTTGGATCAAGCAGAGACACTCGCGGTAAAGTCCAAGTTGCGGGAGCAGGTTGTGTTTGTGGAGAGTTTAACGTGATCACGACCTTGAGCGATTGGTCTGTTTCTTTCGGGAGTGACGTCGACGCTAGCACCTTCGAAGTATGCGCGTACCAAGTATCGAAGGAGGATAAGAGGTCGGACTCAAGACGTATATTCGTGAGGTTGAAGACCACCAGGATAGCGACGCACACACCTATGATCGCTAGCCATTTGAGGCGAAGCATTCGAGTAAAATTCATGTAGAAAGGATAGACAGACCGGCAGGAGAGGTCAAATCTGAAAAGCTATACCTTTTTTTTAGGTGCTTTCGAGGGACTGGGGCTACGCGGTGCGGTGTCCCTCGCCTTGACGAACTGTAACAGTAATTCCTTAGAGTTTTTGGAGGGGTCTTCGATAACCATCTCCGCCAACTCTCGAAGAATCTTACCCATCTCGGGACCTGGCGAGATACCCTCCTTGCGTAGGTCATCCCCTGTAACAGCAAGTCGTCCATAGCTTGGGGCTGTCATCTTCTCTTGTTCGGCTGCTAGTAGCGTGTCGAATCCTTGCGCTGACACGTTGAATTCCTCTTGCGGGATAGTCGGGGAGCTATCTGCCTGTTTGAATAATCGCCATTTTGCAAGGTGGGGTCCGAGGTCTCTGATGAGTCGTCTAACTCCCGCGGGTCCACAGTCGAGTGGGCGCATATGGTGGCGAACAATTGCACGGACTGAGCCGATGTCTTCATGAGAGAAACGTAGATGAGTCATGCGCTCTTTGCACAAAGCATCGCTGACAACTTCGTGGGAGTAAAAGTGTCGCTCACCATCAGCACCAACAGAGAGAGTGTGTGGTTTGCCGGTGTCATGGAATATCGCTGCCCAACGCAGGACTCGGTCGAGCGGGGTTCTGTCCAGAACAGACAAGGTATGCTCAAAGACGTCGTGGATATGGTACTTGTTCTGCTCGAATCCTACCGCTGGAATGAGTTCTGGGATAGTGAGGGGCAGGGCCCCGATTGCGTGCAGGAGGCGAATCCCGTTGGCGGGGTGCGGACTCATCAGAATCTCTTCGATCTCATTTCGCACTCGCTCTACGCTTAACGTAGAGATGAGATGAACCGAGTCTCTGGCTGCAGACAGAGTTTGTTCGTCAATACTTCTTCCCTGCGCGTCTCCAAAGCGTATCATGCGTAAGATTCGCAGAGGGTCTTCCGAGAATCGAGTCGCCGCATTGCCGACCGAGCGGACTACGCAACGCTCCAGATCTTCTACGCCTCTCCAGGGATCAATAATCGCGCCGGTGTTGAGGGAATAAGCTACAGAGTTCAGGGTAAAGTCTCTACCGGAGAGATCGGTCTCGATAGTAGACGCGGTTACTTGCGTGTTACGGTCTGCCGGTTGTCGGAACGTAGTTATCTCTATGTGAACGCCGTGAATGACGATAAGTACCGTGCCGTGTTGTATCCCTGTGTCGATGACTCTAAGGCCTTGCGCGACACAGCGTGCGTGAATTTCGTTAGCTGTCAGGTTGGTCGCAAGATCAAGGTCAGTGTCAGATGTGTCATAAAACGCGTCTCGAACTGTTCCGCCCACAAGAAACAGTTCGGCCGGAGCGAGCACAGATGTAAGAGTTGTGATGTGCGGGGACGTTGCAAGTATGCGCAGAGCCTCGCACGCCTCAGAACGGCTACGAGTTGGTTTGGAGGAAGGTGAACCACGCTGGGGGGATCTTTCCATGGAGTCTGATATTCAAAACGGGGAGCCACTCAGGCTTGCTTGGCTTTGAGAGAAGCTTCATGTGAGCCTCCTTTGGAGTCCTCCCCCCTTTTTTTCTGTTGCAGGCGCTACAAGCGCACACGATATTCTCCCATGTCGTTTTACCGCCCTGACTGCGGGGGATGACATGATCGAGCGTCGCTTCTTTTACGCCCAGCTCTCGAGCGCAATACTGACACTTAAAGTTATCACGAGCCAAGATGTTGGTCCTTGAA
>OMII01000188.1 GCA_900299055.1 Pseudomonadota bacterium
CTGCTGCTGTCTCGTTGGCAAGCAACGTCGTCACGATCAACCCGGCTGTCAACCTCGCATCCGGTACCATCTATCGCCTGCGCGTCGCCGACGGAGCCATCACTCAAGCGGTGGACGCCAATGGCGCAGCTTCTGCCTCTGGCATCAAGCGCCCCATTCAAGGGTTTACCACAACCTTCCGAACCGCTTAATTTTCAAGTAAACCAGAACAAAGGCCCCAATAAAGGGGCCTTTTTAATAGCACAATGCAATACGATTTACTCATAGACTCGATCTGCACAGTATATGCAGTTAATTGTCGAGAGGAAGGCTCCACGCTCCACTGTGGAGCCCTCTATCTCGAACCCCTCGTCCAGGACCATCGTATACGCTTGGCGTATAACGGCGCTACACTGACCATTGAAATCCCACCAGAGCTAGTCAACCAGCCCAACTCCTACCGAGCTTGGGAAGTGGCTCTCCCCTTAAGCGATGAGTAAGTACGCATCTCTGCTCTTCTCCCCTGACGAGTACCACACAATCGGTCCGTTTAGGTTTCCTATCTATCACGATCTTGTCCCAGGTGAAGCCAAAGGCATTGAAGCGATAAGCCGCCAGCAATCTCGTTCAACATTTAGCTCAATTAAACTAGCCCAAAGAATTGCAAAAGACAAAGATATTAGCACAAAAGAGGCCATCGAACTACTAAGCAGCACAAACGAAGAAAACCAGGATTTGCTGTACGACTACGCTGCTGAACTTGAGGAGATGCAGCGAAATACAATTGGTGCAGTAGAGCAGCAAATCACATTCGTTACTCTATTTATGCAGTATCGAGGAGAGGTAAAGCTACCACGTACCAAAGAATGGCAGCGTACTAAGTACTGGACCGAGCTCGACACAGAAGCTATTCCAACAAAAGTGATGGAAGAGATCTTTAAGTTGATTATGTGGGAGCGTGACGGTTGGCCTGAACCAGAGGGAAAGCAGCAGGCCGAAGAAGAACCGGAGTTCAGCCCTCCCCGGACGAAATCCTGAGACAGTGCGAAGCACACCTCCGCACTCCGGCTACTAATTGGGACGAGATCTACACTCGACTGCGGGTATCACCACTAGGAGCCGACTTTCCGCCCGAGCGATTTCTTTGCACACCTATCGGGACACTACGCTGGGTTCTAGCTCGATTAGACGAACGCGAACAGGCCGAGGCAAACCTACAAGCCTTACCCGTCGCACGCCTTACGACAACCCTAATCCAGATCGCGCATGCCTTCTCCGGCTCAAAACGACCAAGCCCGAAGCTGAACGTCAAAGAGTTTCTGCCATACCCCGAATGGCGACGTGCGAGTGATGAAGCCAACGGGCCCAGTCAACCGACGCGCTTCATTCTCACCGAGCTCGGAAAACGGCGGGCTCTCCCCATGCACGTTTTCACCGCGCTGATGAGCACAGCCGAACAGCGGCCGTAACATACGCATAACGGATAGAGCAGCGCAGTGACTGATTTTAAGTTGAAAGTAACGGCGGAAACTGATGACGCCAAGAAGAAGTTAAACGAAATTGCGGAAAAAGCGGATTCCGCAACAAAAGAGAGACCGATAAAGATTGAAATACCTAACTATAGTCAGCTGCAAAAAAACTTTAAGGACTTACAACAGAACGCAGCAGACGCTGCGAATACTATTCAGCAATTCTACAGGATAGCCAGTAAAATACCTGGAAGCCCCGTTCAACAAATCAATGAAGTCGGAGCGAAACTAAAGAATGTTTCACAAGCCGCTAACGAATCGGGCAGGAGCTTTAGTGACGCGGGTGACGTAATAAAAAACACTCTTAAAACAGCAGGTGATGCTGCAAGTGCATTGGTCGGAAAGCTAACACGTATCGCGTTTAGCTTGTACGTCATCAACGAGGCCGCGCAGGCTGCATCACAGGCATTCGGGGGGCTGTTTAACGAGACCATCGGCCGCGAAATTAAGCTTCGCGAAACGATCCTAAAAACGCAGACAACCCTTGCTTCAACCAATAAGGTATTCAGCAACGGTAAGGAGATCACTGACCCCTATCAAAAGATTGTCTCTCTGACGGGAGCAGTCAAGAAGAATATCGACAGCATCCGAGAGCGATCCATTGCGCTCGCCGGTGTCACTTCCAACGATGTCATCGAGGTCTTTGGGATGGTTGCATCCCAAGTCGGCCAGATCGGTGGGGGGCTGAAGGAAGCAGAAGACCTTGCTATTAACTTTGCTGCAGCCCTCGGCACTTTTGGGATTCCGCTCTATCAAGCTCGTCAGGAAATCGGCTCCATCCTCCGGGGTGACATAACTCAGGACTCATACCTTGCCAAGTCGCTTGGTATTACAAACGAGGACATTGCTAAAGCCAAGACAGAAGCGGGTGGGGTCATTAAGTTTTTAGAAAATCGCCTTTCCGCCGCGGTGGCAGGCCAAAAAATTGCGGCAGAAGGATTCTCCGGGGTCGTATCAAACTTACGCGATCTTTCTGAGCTGATCAATCAGAACTTTGGTGCAGGACTACTCGATCCATTGCTCGATGGTTTGACAAAAGTTTTTGAGTTTGTGTTCGAAATTAGAACTCAACTGTTCGATATAGCAAAGCTTGCTGGCAAATCAATAGGCACAATCGTTCAACTAGGTGCAGGAACAACGCTCGGGGCCAGCGGAGTCAGCAAGTCTGGCGGACAGGCTGTGGAAGCGGCACTAGGCGCCACTCAGACTGCAATTGAACGGGTTACGACAGAAATCAATAAAGCTTTCTCGGGTGTTTACTTACAGCTCAGTACACTAGCTGAGCGCGCGTCTCTAGCTTTCGGTGCGCTGACTAAGGGCCTTGCAAATTTAGCGCTTGGATTGCTCAATCTGAAACTAAAGCAGCTACAGGCAATTGTTGGCGCGATCGAAGCACTATCGCCCGCGCTGCTGGCTGCCGCAAACGTAATGGGCGGGTTTTTAGGTTTATGGGGCAAGTTTATGGAGATGCCCGTAGTCCAGGAGTTCACTCAACTATCAGCGATTATGAGGGCCTTAGAGGCTACCGGAGTGATGCCTCTAATACGAAATGGATTTATACTAATGAGTGTGATTGATAACTGGAGCAAAATAACACAGTTTGTAATTACTCAGTTCAATTTGCTACGCGCGGTTATCGGGGGCATAATCGCAGCTCTTGGTACAGCAATGGTAAGCATTCAGCGCTCGGGCGCTGTGTTCTTGACGGCGTGGCTGCCTGCTAGTGTTGCTCTACAGGCGGTAAAACAAGAACTAATTGCGCTCGTTGCACAGTCAGGAATCGTGGGAGAAGCGTTTCAAAAATTAGGATCAAAGCTGGGAAGTCTAAACACACAACAGGGCAGATTCGGCAAGGGAATAGTGGGCTTGATCGGGAACATGATTAGATTTAATTTAATCATGTTTGCGCTCAGCGCAGCAATGAGTGTTATCATAGAACGCTACTCAGCCTGGAAAGAGTCACAAGACAATATCGCGTCCAGCAAAAGAGCAGCGGAAGCGTTAAAGAGATTGAGCACAACGTACAGAAACGTAGGTGAGGACGCGAGCTCAGCGACTAAGCGTGCTAGGGACTATGAACAAGCGCTAGTCGATGCACAGTACGACAAGAATATCGATGCCCTTGAGAAAATACGAGAAAAAATCAATCAGATCCGCTACGAACTTAAACCCGGCATACAAAGCTGGAGTGAGTTTTGGGATGCCGCCTCAGGTCGCGAAGTCGGCGAGTTCGAACAGGGACGCCGCGAAGATATGCAGCGCTCTCTTAAAGAAGAGGCTCGGCTGAAAGCTGCGCTAAACGCTGTTGATCAAGAGCGTGATAAGCAGGATCTTGAGAATAAAATCACTCTCGAAGCCGATAAACGCAAGAACATAGAAAAAGAGATTACTGATATGAGGCGTTCCATAGAGAACGATTTATTCCAACAACGCCAAGAGCGTGCCTTAAAAGAAGTCGACATATTCCTTGCTGCAGGCGAGCTCCGCATCTATCAGATGGAGATGTCCAACAAAAAGCTCCTCGAAGGAGAAGAAGGTGCCTCCGAAGCAGCTATGACCTGTCTCTTATACGCATCTCCGAGCCCACGAGACGCTACGCTATCTCGTATGCCGTCTTCTGCTTGAAAAAAA
>OMII01000189.1 GCA_900299055.1 Pseudomonadota bacterium
TCTCTGTGCTGTGTGGGAACTATTAGCTGGTGTTCTATAGGAGAAACGTGGGCGACGCGGAGTAGTCGTTGTGGTGCGCCATATATTCCCCTCAAGATGTGAATACTAGTGAGTAAAAAGCTGGTAACGAGGCTTTTGCAGTGACACAAAGACAGGATCGACAGGAGCCGAAAAATCAGGCATTTTAGCTCGCATTACGGCAATCCCCCGCCATAATAATCTCGCCTACTTTCATGAGGGTCGCTCGTTGAATTTTTTTGCCCAGTCGGTGTTCGTTTCAAGTGCCGAATGCGGAGGAGAGTTTTTGTGGCGACGGCGCCTGGCAAACGCAGTTTTGATTGTCGCTGCTTTCAGTGTACCAATGGCACGTAGCGTCTGGGCAGAGGATCGTGCGCCAGCTAGCTCCTCCGTAACGT
Source organism: Pseudomonadota bacterium (assembly GCA_900299055.1). Taxonomy (GTDB): domain Bacteria; phylum Bdellovibrionota_C; class UBA2361; order UBA2361; family OMII01; genus OMII01. Next base: position 417 of record OMII01000189.1, read on the forward strand.
CCGCAGGTGCTGCACAGGAAGACCTCGTGCCGGAAGAGCCGTATCAGCGCTACTTCACCGACAGAGATACCCCGCACTTTCCAGCGCAAGTGTATGAGTCCATCCCCCCGATTGAAAACTCGGCATCTGATTTTATTCCTGTGCCAGATAGGTGGCGGATGTTTTACGCCGGCAAGTGGTATGACCCGTACAATCAGAATGTTCTCAAAGCCGATATTCCCGTGGCTGGTTCTGGTGGGGACCTTTGGTTTACCGATGTATCAATTATCTCCGATACTCTCTACGAGGCTCGGAGGATTCCAGTCCCTGTGGGCTTTGCTTCAACGAAGAGGGGGAACAGTAATAATGTGTTCGGGGATGGTGATCAGTGGGCGTTTGTCCAGAATGTGGTCGCTTCGTTTGGGTTTATCAAAGGTAACACCGCGTTTAAGCCGCCTGATGTAGAGTTTCGTATTACACCCGTTCTTAATTTTAATCACGTAGAGGCGAATGAGGATGGACTGTTAAAAGCTGATCCTACGTATGGTGATGTCCGAAGCGATAACTACATCGGATTTCAAGAGCTCTTCGTTGATACCCATCTGACTAATCTTTCGGAGCGCTACGATTTCGTGTCATCGCGCGTAGGTATTCAGCAGTTTAATGCCGATTTTAGGGGATTTCTGTTTAACTCGAGTGAGCCTGGAGCTCGCTTCTTTGGTAACTACGACAACAACAAGACTCAGTTTAACCTGGCGGGCTTCTCACGACTCGACAAAGACACGAACTCCGGACTGAACACGATGTTCACGGATCGCCACGAGGATGTGTACGTGGCTAATTTATATCGGCAAGATATGTTGGCGATGGGACACACAACGCTTTTCAGCGTTGTTCACCGAGAAGACACAGCCGGTGACTCGGGTTATCGCTATGACAGTAACAACTTTTTGGTGCGACCAACCGCGATCGGTGACCAGCGGTTCCGTAACATCTACACGACGTACTTCGGTGCGGGTGGTGACGGGCACTTCGGAAGACTCAACACAACTACGCAGTTTTACTATGTCACTGGTTCAGAGAGTCATAGCCCGATAGCTAATCGCGAAGTCGATATTAGCGCGAGTATGTTTGCCCAAGAGTTTTCGTACGACATCGATTTCATACGAGTGCGGACGTCCTTTATGTGGGCATCAGGAGACCGCGACCCGTACGATGGAAGAGCAACTGGGTTTGATGCGATCTTCGACAACCCCAACTTCGCTGGTGGAGATCTCTCATTTTGGCAAAGGCAGGCGATTCCTTTCGTCGGTGGTGGTGGCACGAATCTTGTCAACCGCAACAGTTTGCTGCCTAATTTCCGTCCTGGGAAAGAGATGGGGCAATCTAACTTTGTTAATCCCGGATTACGCCTTTATAACCTTGGACTTGATGTAGAGGTGTTACCAGAGTTGAAGGTGATTACAAACGCGACGTTTCTACAATTTGATCAGACGGCGACTGTAGAGGCGCTGCGCCAGGATGGCTCGATTAATCGCGATATCGGAGTGGACCTCTCCGCTGGAATTCTATATCGACCGTTTCTGAACAATAATATTCAGATTCGAGCGGGGACTGCGGTGCTACTTCCGGGGCAGGGACAGAAGAACCTCTTTGGCGACAGGATTAATTACGAGGCATTTACGAATCTTATTTTGCAGTATTAGCGTGATTTAAATGAAGCGATGTTCTCCACGTGATGTATGTGAATTTCTGGCGCGAACGTTCGTGGCGGGAATTACCATGCTTACGCTCGTGGTCGGTTATCCACTGCTAGCAGAGGAGCGCTACACTACTATCATACGTCCGGGGGGCTCTCCTCAGACGATGACAGAGACCAGCACGGGATGTTTGGATTGCCACACAAAAACTGACTCGCCCACGATGCATGAGAATCCGGCGATTCACATTGGATGTGCACAGTGTCATGGAGGTAATCCGACGGTGCGAGCCCAAGGATTGGAAACGGGCAGCGTTAGCTATAAGGAGGCAAAAAATAAAGCACACGTTTTGCCGCTGCACCCTGAAAAGTGGCCGTCATCGGCGAATCCGAAGCACTCCTATACAGATCTGCTCCAGGAGCCCCTTGAGTTTGCCAGATTTATTAATCCTGGTGATTTGCGAGCTGCGCCGGAAGCGTGTGGTGGCTGTCATGCAACGATTGTAACCGCTGTAAAAAAGAGTCTCATGACTACCTCGGCGATGCTGTGGGGTGGAGCGTCGTATAATAATGGCCTTTTGCCCTACAAGAACTATGTCCTTGGAGAAGCGTATACTCGTGATGGTGAGCCCGCGAGTATCGTGGATAGCGCCACACTCACCCCAGAGCTCAAAGCGCGGGGAGCTCTCGAAAAGCTTATTCCACTCCCTACGTGGGAGGTTTTTCAGCCAGCTGACATCTTCCGAGTATTCGAGCGTGGAGGAATGTTCCTGAAGAGTCAGTTCTCTGAGATAGGGCTTCCGAATGCACTTGAGGAGTCCGGCAAGCCAGACATCAGATCTTCCAACCGAGGCCCTGGCACGGGGGCGAGAATCGCGGTGCCACTTTTAAATATCCACAAGACAAGACTTAACGACCCGCATTTAAGTTTCCTGGGAACGAATGACCATCCAGGTGATTATCGCAGTAGCGGATGCACCGCGTGTCACTCGATTTACGCTAACGATCGAGACCCCCGACACTCGGGTCCTTATGCGAGATTTGGCCACGAGGGTAAATCCCAAACGAGCGATCCAACGATCCCCAAAGACGAGGAGGGCCATCCACTGAAGCACTCCTTTACGCGGGCGATCCCCACAAGCCAATGCATGGTGTGCCATATGCACCAGCCTAATATGTTTGTGAATACCTATCTCGGGTATACGATGTGGGACTACGAGGCGGACGCTCCTCAAATGTGGCCAGAGAAGCAGAAGTACCCAACAACAGAAGAAACGTACGCGTCATTGCTCCACAATCCAGAAGAGGCGGCGATTCGTGGTAAATGGACCGATCTCGACTTTCTCAAGCGAGTCAGTGATCTTAATCCAAAACTTAATACGACCCAATTCGCGGATTATCATGGGCACGGTTGGAACTTTCGGGCCGTATACAAGCGGGATCGAAAAGGGCATCTGCTCGACAAGGATGGCAAAATAGTTTCCTTTGAAGATCCAGAGAAGTTTAAGAAGGCAGTGCATCTTCAAGATATTCACGTAGATTTTGGAATGCAGTGCGTAGACTGCCACTTCGGACAAGATGCGCACGGAGATGGGCACATTTATGGAGAAGTCGCGCAGGCGGTGGAAATTGGCTGTCAAGATTGCCATGGTTCAGTGACGAAGCGTGCGACGCTCAAAACGTCTGGGCCAGCTGCGGCTGACGGCGGAAAAGATCTAGCACTCAAGCGCACTCCCTGGGGAGAGAGGCAGTTCGTTTGGGAGGGGGATACTCTCTATCAACGCTCACTCGTTACGCCCGGACTCTCATGGCGTGTAAAGCAGGTCAAAGATTCCGTTGATCCAGCGAGCGAAGACTTTAACGCGCGCTCCGCGAAAGCCAAACTCGTTATGAAATTAGGGGAAGGTGAGGGTACATACAAGTACGCCTCTGTTAAAGACGCCTCAAGAAGCTCGTTCTCCACGAAACTTGCCCACTCCGAGGATAATATGGCGTGCTTCTCCTGCCACAGCTCTTGGACGACGGCGTGCGGTGGGTGTCACTTGCCGATCCAAGCAAACTGGAAAAAGACCACCAATCACTACGAAGGAAAAGAGACGCGTAATTGGGCGAGCTATAATCCTCAGGTCGCACGAGACGATATGTATCAGCTTGGGCGCCATGGTCCAGCCAAGAATGGGATGATTGTACCGATACGGTCGTCGAGCGCATTAGTATTGAGTTCCGTTGACGCAAATCGACAAAAAATCTATTTCCAGCAACCGCCCACGTCTGGAGGAGGGTACAGCTCTCAGGCATTTGCTCCTCATTTTCCGCATACAGTGCGAACTACCGAGACAAAAGATTGCAAAGATTGTCATGTGTCGAAAGACAACGACAACAACGCCATTATGGCGCAGCTTCTTCTTCTGGGGACAAACTTTGTAAACTTCATGGGGTATTATACCTGGGTTGCGACGGGAGAAGAGGGGCTAGAGGGAGTTCAGGTGACCGAATGGGATGAGCCGCAGGCGGTCATCGGAAGCTATCTCCATCGTTACGCCTATCCGGATTATTTCAAAAAGCACCAAGAGCATAAATTGGAGTTGCAAGAGAGTCACCGACATCACGGTGTCGATGGGAACACGCGCGCGATACAAATGCGAGGCGAGTACCTCTACACGGCGGCTGGCCCAGATGGATTTCGGGTCTACGACATTGCGAATGTCGCCAACAAAGGCTTCTCCGAGCGTATAGTGACCAGCCCTGTCTCTCCGCTTGGACAAAATACCCATGTTAGTTCCAAGAATGCCACGGGAGTCGCCTTACCGACCACTATGCCGGTCGCGCCATTTAAGCAGCAGCTTCCGGAAAATAAGGAAACACCGATGCACCCGGTGTATCACTACGCGTTTATCTCTGACAGCGAGGAGGGGCTTATTGTAGTCAACGTTGATACACTACAAGACGGTGAGCCGCGAAATAATTTCTTGGAGCGATCTCTTACATGGAATGTGGGCGGTATATTGACCGGGGCTCGCTTCATTCAGCTTGCTGGATCACGCGCATACATCGGCACTGCTGATAAAATCGTGGTGTTAGATCTGAATAATCCCCTCGAGCCTCACGTTGAAGCTACGTGGTCGGCGCGTCAGCCGACTGGCATCGCGGTGCAGTTCCGCTATGTTTTCATGACTGACGCTGATGGGTTTCATGTGATCGATAATACTGACCCAAGTGCACCAAAACGGGTCGAGGCTGCGTCGCGGGCCTTAGTGGATGCCCGAAACGTATATGTGGCGCGCACCTATGCTTATGTTGCAGGGGGCTCAGAGGGGCTTGTCATCATCGATATTGAGCGCCCTGAAGCGCCGAGTGTGTATATGAAATACTCGGCGGAGGGTGTGATTAACGATACCTACGATGTGAAGGTAGCTTCCACAAACGCCAGTCTCTTCGCCTACGTGGCTGATGGCAAAAATGGACTCGTCGTATTGCAGCTTACCGATCCGGACAGAGTCCCAGGATTTTATGGATTTTCACCGATGGTGAAGCCCGCAGTTATCGCTCGCAAGCACACTGAAGGTCCAGCGATGGCGATCTCCAAACCCCTCGATAGAGATCGCGCCGTGGATGAGACAGGTCATCAAGTCAGTGTTCTAGGGCGACTAGGTTCCCGTCCATTCACGCTCGAAGAGATGCGAAAAATGTATCTTACAAAGGAAGGAAAGGTGTGGACGGTAAACTAGGGAGAAACTCACGGAGCTTTATCTCCCGACGCTCTTTTCTGGCGGCGGTCGGTGGAGTAGCAAGCGCATCAATTGTATATTCGAAAATTGCAGGAGCGATAACGCGATTTGCTCCTCCTCGGTGGTTAGGCGAGGCGCACGCTATCGCTTCTGACGTTACTGTTCCTACGTTTCCTAATCTTGTGAGGCGCCTTACGCCCTGTTCTGAGAACTGTCGAGCGCAGATTCAGGACGCCATCGATGAGATTGCTGCAAAAGGAGGAGGCACGGTCTCGGTAACAAGTGGTGAATGGCGGATACAAGGGCCGTTGCGGCTAGTCTCACACGTAAACCTCCATCTGGAGCGCGGTGCCATACTGTTGTTTTCGGGCGATCCGAAGGACTACCTGCCTCCGGTAGTGACGCGCTGGGAGGGTACCGAGTTGTTCGGATTCTCACCGTATATCTACGCGTATCATGCGATATATGTCGCAGTGACCGGTGAAGGAACGATCTCAGTCGATATGTCAGGCCCGGTCAACGAGTGGAGAGTAGAGCAGACTGAGGCGCAAAAGAGGCTCCGAGCGCAGGGAAGCGAGGGAGCTCCCCTCCATGAGCGCGTATATGGAGAGGGGCTTTTTCTACGACAGTCATGCATACAGTTTTTTGGGTGTCATAATGTACTGGTCGAAGGAGTGAAGATAAAAGACATCCCATTTTGGGGGGTTCATCTTGTCTACACGCATCACGCAACGATCCGAAAAATTTCAGTAGATAGTATGCTTGTAAACAATGATGGAGTTGATGTTGATTCTTCAACTCATATTCTTATCGAGCAGTGTGTATTCAACACAGGTGACGACAGTATCGCTATTAAAGCGGGGCGGGATCGAGATGGCAGGCGGATCGGCGCTCCGTCAGAAGCGGTGGTAGTTCGTGACTGCGTGATGAATAAGAGCCGTAGCTCAGGAATCGCTGTAGGCAGTGAGATGTCTGGTGGAGTGCGTGATGTTTACGTTATCCGATGTCGAATGGGCGAAGTCGACACAGTTTTCAATATCAAGTCGAATCTCGATCGCGGAGGGGCGATTGAGCGGATCAGGGCATGGAATATTCACAGCACCGGCTGCGATCGCATCGTAGCGATATCAACTTCATACCATGGGTACTCGGGCGGAAATTTTCCGCCAACAATCCAGGATATCGAGCTCGATGATATTCGAAGCGAGCGAGCTGAAGCTGGAATTGTCATTAAAGGTGTCGAGGCCTCGCCAATTAAGAGAGTTCGACTCTCATCGATTCACGGCGTGCGGGTCAAAGTTCCCATGCAGATACAGTATGCGAAGGACCTGGTCTTTGATGGAGTTGTAATAAACGGGACTCCACAGATGGCGCCAGCGTAGGCTCCATGCGCTGACAAGCCACCGCCGATTCCATAGTGATTCTAGCTTGATGGTCTATTTGACTATCCAAATCTCAAGTTCTTTCCAGAACTGCCGACCCTCCCCCTCACGGGATCTATAAGGCTTATACGTAGATTTTGAGCTTGGGAGAGCTGAGAGATGCGCACTGTAACATGTAGATCAGTATCATTTCATCGTTTTTTTCAGTTTGTTCTGAGTAGTGGATGCACGTTTGTGTGCGGTCTTATGAGCACGCCTGCCTCCGCGTTAGATGTTGGTAGCACGGTCACGGGCGCGACTCAGTGTGCGGTAGATGTAGCGTTGATTTGTACAAGCGGTGGCACGGGAGCAGTAGTCTCAGCGACTGTTAAGGTAGGTGCGGCTGTACTAGATGTCTCGGGTGCTTTGCAATGCGCTTATGACCGAGGTGTTGGGAGACCGACAGATGAGGGTGATCCCAGCAATCCTTCTATCTCATCCACACTCTCAAATGAGGTCATGCAGAGCTGTCTAGGTAATCTCCCAATCCCTCTCTTAGCGTGCGTCACTCTCGGAAGAGATCTGATTGTTGCGTTGATAGAAGCCTCAGCTACGTGCTCGGCGCCACCGATCCCGATGTGCGAGAGAGAGTGCCAAGCTTGCTGTAAGGAGAAGTCAAGAGCTAACATCTTTGCCCGGACAGGAGATTTCAAGGCTTACAGCGTATGTATGTATCGATGCAACTGCCCAGCTGGGCACAATGTTCCTCCGGGCTACTATTTGCCCTGGGGAGGGCGAATGACTCAGCCATGTAACGGACAATACCGAACGTTTTCCCTGGCGGATGGCTAGTCTCATTCAATCTACCTTCCTGATATTAGGCAAAAATATGCGGACAGGTGTACAACGCGACGTACGCTAGCTGGTCTATTTCTCTCAGTCGCCCTGCATAACCGCGCCCAATGAGGCACCATAGAGAGCTTCAACTCTTTTGAGGTGAGATTTTCACCACCACGACCCTGAGAGAATACGGAGTAATTTATTACTTATGTAATCGTGTGGTGACGAGCGAGGTGCAGCAATGTCTCCACGGCTTTTACCATCGAGGACAGGGCTATCCATTCTTTGCGTGAATGAAAGAGTAAGCCACCAGCAAAGATGTTGGGAGTTGGGTAGCCCATGGCAGTAAGCTTGCTCCCATCGGTTCCACCACGAATTGCCTTGCGGCGGACGCATATACCCGTGTCAGTAATCGCGTGAATCGCGCGTTCAATGACCTCTGGGTGCTTGAGAAGCTCATCACGCATATTTTCATACTGATGAATGTGAGAAAGCGCTACTCGCGAGCCCGGGTTTCTCTCCTCAATGTTTCGAGCTGCGGACCGAACGTATTCGAGTCTGTCGAGATTCTTTGAGTGCTCAAAATCTCGCAGTAGTAAGCTTACTTTTGCCGACTCATTGTTTGCAGTGACGTCTGATACGTGAATAAAGCCATCACGATCTTTTGTCGTCTCTGGGCGAGCGTCTTTTGGTAACTCTGCGATGAAGTCGCTGGCGAGGAGAGCCGCATTGATCATCTTGCCATATGAGTAACCGGGATGTACCCCTCTGCCAGTAAATTCAACAGTGACACCTAAGGCGTCGAAGCACTCTGCTTCAAGTTCACCCGGGTAGCTTCCATCGATAGTATAAAGATGCGCTGGCAGTCGAGCGGTATCGATTCCATCTACTCCATGACCGATCTCTTCATCGCTTGTAAAGCACACCTCGATGTGACCGTGAGGGAGATTCTCAAATGTCTGAAAGGTAGCGATGGCGGACATTATTTCAGCCACTCCGGCCTTATCGTCAGCCCCAAGAAGTGTTAGGCCTGAGGCGGTGATGATCGTATCTCCGAGAAAGTCTCTTAATTCGGGGGAGTCGGCTGGAGACAGCGTAAGAGTTGGGTCGTCAGGAAAAGAGAGCACAGACCCGTCATAGTTATCCCTCAGAAGCGGCTTAACTCCTTCGCCGCTCTGGTCGGAGGAGGTGTCAACGTGCGCCATCAGACCAAAAGGGGTATGGGGCCTATTAGCTGGTAAAGAGGCATACACAAACCCATTCTGAGCGTGCAAAACATTGTGAGCCCCCAACGTTGTTAGCTCTTGAGCAAGGATAGCGAGCAGGTCGTGCTGTCGATACGTCGATGGCTTAGTTGTTGAACTTGGATCTGAGGCTGTCGAAACGCGAGCATAGCGAACGAAGCGATCAAGTACATCTTTTCGAATGAAGGTTGCGATATCAGAAGTAAGGGTGATTTGTGTATGTGACATGAACACACCGGCACTAGACGATGGGAGTTCCATTAAGGACAGCTTTTAGCTCTGACATGAGTTCTGGTGCTGCAACAATGATGTTATCCACAAAAAGATCTCCGGGGTATCGCTCGGTGATGCGCTGAAGCTCGCTGTCGTAGGCGTAGTGATCAAGCACTGCTCCTGCTTCTCGGGCTATCAACCCGCCCGCGCATCCATCCCAGGGTTGGAGAGTTTCCTCAAAATAGGCGTCCAATCGTCCACACGCTACCCAGCACATATCAAGAGATGCGGCCCCCAGTCTGCGAAGATCTCGACATTGTCTAATAACGCGCTCAATTCGAGCGCAAATGTTTGCTGAGTTTTCCCGACGATACGGAAAGCCTGTGGTAATGAGCGCGTCAGAAAGGGAGGAGGTTCCACTGATTGCGATCGCACGGCCATTACAAAATGCTCCGCCACCTTTAGTCGCTGTGAAGACCTCTCCTAAAAAAGGAGCTGCGACTACACCGACCTGAGTAACTCCATCAATTACACATCCGATCGAGATGCCGACGTGAAA
>OMII01000190.1 GCA_900299055.1 Pseudomonadota bacterium
CCGTGTTTTATGAACGGCAGCTCGGGTATAGCCTCGAAGTAACCCGCCAGTTCGGTCCGACTAATTTCGGTAGTGAGACAATCTCGAGCTTCCTACTAGACTCCGTGGCCGAGTCAAATCGTGCAAATCGAGGGCAGTTCATCCACAACGGCTCTAACACTGGAGACAATCAAATAGATCTATTTAAGTCATTCACGGGCCAAACCATGAACGACAAAGTCATCGGCATAGCCTACGTGGGAACCCTCTGCCAAAACGCCGAATCGACATTCTCAAATGCTATAACTCAGTACGTATCAGCCGCCGTTAACCCCGTAGTAGCGGCCCACGAGATTGGCCACACATTAAACGCCCAGCACGTATCCTCAGGCATCATGCAGGGCAAAGTCAGCACCTCTCCTCCGCAAAGCTTTGCAAGTGAGAGTCTTTTGACAATCTCCAACTATCTCAACCAGAGCTATGGCGAGTGTCGTCAAGGTATAAGCTCTGGCATGAACAATACTGCGAGCAACGACTCCCACGCTGGCAAACCGGTCACGATGCAAATCTCGGCCCGCGCTACAGGCATCCGGCGTGTGTTGTTATCGGCCCAAATTTCAACTCTACAAACGGGCTGCCAGATTCGGATTAGGGCAGCGAGCTCGTCACGTGAGGCGCGTATCGGAAAGATAGTAATGAGCATCCTTCCATCGACCACCGTCTCAAGTGCGAGTGCGTCGATCTCTTACGGCACTATCGCCTCCGCTTCGGGGAACCGGAGGGTTTACTTGGTAGGAGAGTACAACTGCCCTGTCGGCTCCATTACTGAAGTCTCAAAAATCATATCCTTTGACCCAAACACCATTCGTGGGGTTCGTGCCAGAACAACAACCACTAAGTGGATTAGCCTCTTACGCTCGATACTCTCCTAGAGCTGCCTGCACCCTTTACTTAGCGGGCTCCTCCGTGTAACTCTCTCGCCATGGCTACGAATCTCCCTCGAACAAATATCGCTTCTGGCTCGCCTTTTGAACCTCTGCGAGGCTATTCACGAGCGGTTGAGGTCGGCGACGCCCTCTATATTTCGGGCACAACGGCGATGAATGCCCAAGGCGATGTCGTCGCGCCGGGAGACGCGTACCTCCAAACGAAGCATATTCTCTCGTCGATAAAGTCAATTATTACCAGTCGCAATTTTCAAATGAGCGACGTCGTACGCACCAGACTTTTTGTCACTAACATAGCTCGTTGGGACGACTACGCGAGGGCTCATCGAGAGGTATTTGAGCACGTTCGCCCCGCGTCAAGTCTTGTACAGGTAGTTAAGTTGGTTGATCCTCGACTGGTCGTAGAGATAGAGGTTGAGGCGCTACGTGGCGCGACAGACATCTCAAGCGTCACCGTATCATTTTAACAAGAACTCAGACTAGCGAACATCGTAGACGAACTGTATCGGCATACGCACTTCGTTGCTAAGACTCTTATGCACTGGGCACGAAAGTGCCGCCCGCTCCAGCTTTTGACGATCGTAAATTTCGAGACTCTCCGGAAGGTGAACCACCAGCGGAAGCTCCGCTATTCGACGCGGATCAGGATTCATAATTTTTTCAACGCGCATCCGCATACCAGCGACTGACAACCCTGTTCGCTCAGCGACAATTGCGATAGTAGTCATCACACAAGAGCCAAACGCTGCGGCCACCAAATCAGTCGGAGAAAAGCTTTTTCCTTCCCCTCCATTATCGCGGGGCGCCTCTGTTATCATCACTGAGCCAGAAGGCTCATGGGTTAATTCAACTTTCTTCTGACCTAGATAGCTGCCTGTGATAACAACACTCATAACCACCCCTCTCCACCATTACTCATTTGCAGATGAATCACCCGCTCCATCGAGCTCATCCTCATCTTTTCCATCGGTAAGCACACCGTGACGATGCTGGTAATATGCTCCTTGTACAAAAAGGTAGTAATCCACCGAGCTTTCCTTCGCGGTCTCAACTGCCTGCAGAAGCCCCGCTCGAGTGTGCACAAGCTTCACGCCAAGGGAGCCGGCGATAATCGCTGCTTTTGTTCCTGCCGAGAGCGAGGAGTATCCAACCCAACCGATTGGATCAAGGAACCCGTCAACAATACGCCCAACTCCGTCTCGTACACTCGATGGTCCTAGGATGGGCAGTACCAAGTATGGTCCCGCAGGAACCCCGTGGTACGCCAACGCAATTCCAAAATCCTCATCATGAACTGGCAATCCCCACTCTGATGCGAAGTCGATTAACCCACCTATTCCCACGGTCGTGTTAATCAGAAATCGCCCGGTATGATCAAGAACCTGCTCAAACTTCCCTTGAAAAATATCGCTCACTAGATAGCTCGGATAACGCAGGTTCTCGAAAAAATTCCCGATACCGGTCTGCACAGCGTCGGGCAAATTGTCACGGTACGCACGTCCAACAGGCTCTAACACATACTCGTCGACCGAGTCGTTAAAATCGAATATAGCCCTATTTACAGGCTCAATCGGATCGTAAGGCTCTTCAGACTCCCCCCTCGCCGGTGATACGGCCACACATAAAACTATGCCGCTGACTACGCTAAGGACGCACGCCACTCGCGAGAGTCGAAGGGCACCTCGAAGGGTCTTCATTGTGGTCTTCATATGTTCTCAATCTCTCTTTTTATTTCCTTGCGAGATACTCTTGGAGTCCTTGCCCGAGCACCGCTATCGCATCCTCGGTGTCAGCACGATTTAGGACAAACGCTATCCGAATAGTGCTACGCCCAGCCTCTCGCAACATATAGAAGCCTGCCGCAGGGGCCACAAAGGTAGTCTTACCATCGCGAGAGAAGTCGGTGAGCATAAAAGTCGCGAAATCCTCTGCGTCCTTCACCGGCAACTTCGCCAACAGATAGAATCCTCCTTGGGGAGCGTGCGTTGTAACCCCAGGGATTCGACTCAGCGCGGCCACCGCGGAGTCGCGACGAGCCTGATACTCCGCAAGCGCATCCTGAAGATACTGAGCACCGATCGAGCGCAACATATGAGCAGCCGCCTCCTGCTCAATCGTCGGGGCCGAGAGGCGCGCCTGTGCGATATGAAACGCGGCACGCATAACTTCTGGATGCCACGTTATCATACATCCAATACGGGCCCCACACAGACTAAAACGCTTCGATAAACTATCTACCACGATAACTCGGGGATCCTGTGGCGCTATCTCAAAGATGCACCGGGGCTTCACTCGGTCGTAGACAAACTCTCGATACGTCTCATCCACAATGAGAAACAGATCACGCTCACGGCACAACTCTATGAGCATCCGCAGCTCATCATCCGAACACACAGTTCCAGTGGGATTATTTGGGTTGCAGAGCAGAACTGCCCGTGTGTAAGGAGATATATATCGTTCGATATCCTCTCGTACTGGAATGGCAAATTTGTCCTCCAGCGCGCATGGCAACGAAACCAACCGAACCCCTGAGATTGCCGAGAAGCCGATATAATTCGCGTAAGTCGGATCGAACATCAGAATCTCGTCTCCGGGATCGCATACGACCATAAACGCGAAGATGAGAGCCTCGCTCGCCCCCATCGTTATCAACATCTGCTCATTTGCAAGCCCGATGTTGTAATCACGGTTGATACACGACACCCACGTGGAAAGCAGATCGCTGCTGCCCTGTGAGCCCTCATAGGCGACCACCTCTTTTGTGAACGACGCAACCCCGTCGAGGAATTCTCTCGGCGAGTGAAGATCCGGTTGGCCGATATTAAGTCTATATACGTGGGTTCCCCTATCTGCTGCCTGTTGAGCCAACCCTGCTAGTTTCCGTATCGGGGATGGTGGTGTCTTTTCAGCGCGGCGAGAGATTCGCAGAGGCGTCATGAAGGCACGTCGGGTTAACTAGGGTAGGCCGGCGATAGGCCGGCATTTCAAACGATTATCGTAACTCCCGTAAGCATATTTCATAGGAGTGATAAGTAAAAGCGCAATAAAAAGGCACCCCTTTCGGAGTGCCTCGATTGAGAACTATTTGGTTCTCTATTACATTGCCAAGCGGATACCGCCAGTCAACGCAACATTTTCATCGTTGTCCATGGACACAGCTGCCTTAAGAGCTACGTTCTCAGCAATGGTGTAGAAACCAGTACCAGCGTAGGTCCAGTTTGCGCCGTTGAGATTAACGTAGGTGATATCAGCATCTACCTCGATCTCGTCTGTCAGCAGGTAACGGGAACCGATACCAGCATAAGGACGATCCTGGCTCTCTGAAATGTGCTCTCCAGCCACATTTCCATTTGCGTTAAAGTGCTTTCCTCCTACACGGCCGAGGACGTGCATACCAGGACAGATCTCATAGTAGCCAAGAGCACCATAGGTGTACTCATTGTAGTTAAAGCCCGAGTTGAAGATATCTCCACGAGCGTAGTTGTATCCGCCCTCTAACGCGAAGTTATCGATAGGCGAATACGAGAGTCGGGTATCGAGTCCATTGGTATCCTGAACGTCCTTCTGGTCCACATGAGTCCACTGATAAGCGGCATCGAAGTAGTCGTACTTCATCAACGGATCAGCTGACGCTGTAGTAGCACCAAAAGCGAGTGCGAGCGCAAAAAACGAAAGTATCTTTTTCATGAATTAATCCCTCAAAAAACGGGGCGCTTCGGCACCCCAAACAACGAGCTGAAGCGTAATCCACCTTAAGTTCGCCTAACAATAGGAAAATTGTATGCACGTCCTAAGCGGCTTGCGACCTTTAATCTGGGGTGGTCGGCACCTCGTGTTTGGCGTATTGTACCAGCGTGTTACCAATTGTCGGC
>OMII01000191.1 GCA_900299055.1 Pseudomonadota bacterium
AGGTCTTGAACGATGGCCTGCAGCGGCGGCAGGAGTGATGCTATCTCTGGACGACTCGCAAAAGCTGCATCAATCAGTCCAATCGATGTGTCGAGCGAACTACCTAACTCCGCTGAAGCAACGCCGCGCTGTTCTAATTTTGAATGCAGCATCCCCAATCCTGCAGATTTTTGCACACCCTCATATCAAGGTACCACCACGTAGGCGCTATGCAACCAAACCCTACAATATCGCCTAAACAGGCCTCTTACCCGAAGCCAACCGTCTGATTGGAGTAGCTAAGACCACTATAAAGCGCCCCTCTGATACAGGGCTTCCATAACCCTATGAGCTCCCGAAGTAAGGCTGGATGCACCAGACCTCTTGAACGTTCAAGTCATGAGGATCGTGGCAATACGCATCGGGGAGAGCGGTTTCTGTCGACCCTCTACGTGCTCTCGCAGCACGCAGGTTCCTTGACTCACACGATGCGGAATACCGTCTGCGTGCGCATCACGCAGCCGAACCGAGCCTGGACGATGGCCATGATTTCGGAGCCCGCAATCTCGCTCGATGAAAGGAGTGAAATGCGCCGGACACACACTGACGCGCCTCCCCCATCAACCGTAGAGCTACAGTCGATACTCGGCACCAAGAGGCTTTGGATGTGTCTCTAGCGCTGCGCTGTCAGCGTGCTCTTTGCGATTAGCTTCAAGTAGATCTCGGCACGCCTCTGTTTCTACCTGCGAAAAGTCGTCATACCAACTTCCAACACTACCAAACCTTCCAGGTGATACGACCGAGAGGCACATCACGTCGCTACACAACTCACGCCGTAACTCGTCATACGTGTCCAAAGGCGCAACTGGCAGGGCGATGACAATTTCTTTCGGGTGTTGCAGATGAACAGCTTTCACTGCGGCTTTCATAGTCGCCCCCGTTGCCACACCATCGTCCACAAGCACAACCGACAGATCTCGCAGTGGCAACGCAGGAGTAAGAAACGAACGAATCGCTCGCTCTCTTCGGGACATCTCCTCACGTTCCCGCGCGACACTGGCAGAGAGGACGTCTTGAGCGACACCTAAGGTGCGTACGATATCCTCATTCCAGATTACCACATCGGACGCAGCTATTGCTCCGCAGGCAAGTTCTTCATGACCTGGAGCGCCTATTTTCCGAACCATGGCAATATCGAGCGGCGCATGGAGCTCTCGAGCGATTTCGGCACCTACGGGAACACCGTCGCGCGGTAGCGCGACCACTTCTACCGGGCTGCTCCAGGTTCGACGTCGCAACTCCTGCGCCAGAGCCTGCCCAGCCTGGGTTCTATCTAAAAATCGCCGAAGAGACATACCCTTTAGGTGCCATAGAGCACTCCCCTTGGATATGACCGCAATGAGTCAGGGCAAAGGCATCTTCCAAACAGCGAGCCGCGCTCAATCATGCCAGCACAACACCTAGGCTTGGAGATGGTGCGCTGCACCTACTATCCCTTCTGGCCTCCCAGCAACCCCGACGCGACATACAGAACTCCGCGCCCAAGATACCGTCCCGTTCAGACTCACGAGCACTAATTACTACGCAAGCGATCGCTTGCCGTGAGCGGGGTTGAGCCCCGTATCCGCCTGTGGTCTTATGAGGGTCATGGCTCGCTTCGATCGTGGTCAAGCATCACAAACCCCTCCAGATGACGCCCTCGTCGCGGCGACACGTGCGGGCGATCGAGATGCCTATAAAACCTTGGTAGAGCGGTATCAATCGCGAATTTTTGCGATGGCCCTCGATATCGTTAAGAGTCGCGAGGATGCCGAGGATGTAGTTCAGGAAAGCTTTGTTAAGGCGTTCTTATCATTAGATAAGTTCAAAGGTGAGTCCTCGTTTTTCACCTGGCTGTACCGGATCGCCTTCAATATGGCGGTCGACGTAAAGAGAAAAAGCGCGCGCAGGGGGGGCAACCACTTTGAATATAAGGAGTCTTTAGGCGTCTCTCCCTCAGGCAGGAGCGAGGCTGACTCAGGAGAAACCCTGGGCGCACCAGTGCAGCACGTCGAAGGTCCTCATGAGGCACTTGCTCGAAAGCAGACCGGCCAGAAGATCCAGGAGGTTTTACGAGAGCTTTCAGACGATCATCGCGCGGTCATCACGCTTCGAGAGATCGATGGGCTCAATTACGACGAGATAGCAGAGGCCCTAGACGTACCACGTGGAACCGTCATGAGTAGGTTGTGCTACGCTCGAAAGGCGCTCCAGAAAGCGTTACGTGAATTCGCCCCCGATGCCACGAGAGCCTCGGAGATGCACTCGGAAAATGATAGCGAGGAACAGGATGAGCAACGACGGAAGAAAAGCATAGGGTGAGATATGACGTCACACAAAAAAAACATCATCACCGAACTCCCCAACCTCTCAGACAAAGAGGAGTTGCTACTATCCAGATACTACGACGGTGAATGCGGATACCTCTCAACTTTTTTGGCCAATCGCCTCATTCGCAATAACAAAGCCGCACAAGAGTTCCTTCACAACCTCAAACAGCACTCTCAAACCCTCCAATCAGAAGCATCCAGTAATCTTACTGCTTCACCTGACCTATGGGCGCGAATTGACGCTCGTATTACACAAGAAGAGAAGGCCGCCTTCTACTTAGGCGAGCGACGTGTCGCGGAGCAGGCACCATCATGGCTTGATAGACTTCGGGCCTCTCAGGTAGCTATGGGTGGGCTTTCTGGCGCTGCCATCGCGATGGCAGCACTCGTATTTGTGTACTCACCACGAGATATTCTTACCTTTTCAGTGCCTACAACCGCCTCATCATCAAGCTCCGTGAATCAATTCCAGCAAATCGGCTTCGGCAACTCTGAAATCACGCCACGGAGTGCTGCATTCACTCAGGTCGGCAATCAGGCCCTTGAAGTCGATTGGATGCGCTCCAAAGGATCGCTCTCACTAATTCCGGGCGCGAATGGATCGTCTGCGGTGATCTGGGTACGTCGACGTAATGCCATTCCCTCTCAGACTAGAAATCACGCAGCCCTTCGCCCTACTCCGCTGGGCCGCGCAGAACCAACAGCGACTATTGCCGCTCAACGAGAGTGGCTTGACGTAGCACCACGTAACAGTGCCAAATAGTCGCTATGATCCGTTGTCTCACGTCGATATCACGCATCGCTCAAGCCCTCGTCATCTCGCTCTTCATGTCTCCTGACGTCGTTTTCGGCGAATCAAAAGCCGATAATAACGACCAATCGCCCACTACAGTGGTACTCTCAGTGCGGGCCATTCAGGCAACGGCTCCGACCGCAGGGATTCCGGAGAACACGGTTCACGCACGTGCCCCCCAGCTGGATTCAGAGCTAAAAGATATTGAAGGACGGTTGATTAATCTCCCATTCTCTAACTTTCAACTTCTGACCTCTAAACAAGAGACGATAACCATCAAACAAAAAAACTCCCTGCAACTTCCGAACGGCCAAAAGCTCACCTTTCGACCTATGTATATGGACCAAAAGAAGGTGGGACTTTGGCTGCACTGGCGCGACAAAGATGGCTCTGAAATTTTAAACACGCGTGTGCACTTCGATTCAAACGAATCAGTGGTAACTGGTACTGATTGCGCGCACGATCAAGGTCTGATCCTGGCCATTAAAGCTGTGCGCGTGGACGGTCCTCAGTAAAGCCCTTACCGGGCTAGCCAGGCTGCCCGGGCGACCACTACCCAAACTCCCCTAGGCCCTACAATTTGACTCGGTTGTGTCGGAGCCTTGGCTCTAGGGCACAACGTTCAGCGGGTTAGAGGTCCCTAAGCGCGCAACAACCAGCTGAACTTACAGGGATTTAAAAAAAGTTCTCAAGTTCTGCCCAACCTACGCCGACCTCTCTGGTTGGAACACTTCATGCACCCACACGGGGTAGTAGGCACGTTACGACGAGGACCATACCTATGAGAAAGCAATCACCGAACTCCCCTGAGCTAACCGATGAAGAGCTCGCGTTTGAGATGATTGAAGTTACCAGCGACGAAATTGAGTCGCTCACACGTGTGTTCGATATGATAACGAATCTCTGTGAGAACCTCACACAAGAAGTCGAACAAGAGCACAAACAGGGGCTCTCAAAACGCAACGTCCACTAGACCTCCCGCCCTTATCCAAGCCGCAGGTAATCTGTGTGCGGATCGACTGCTGTTACCTTGAGCGTTACTCTATCACCAAGCTTTACTTTATTCTGAAGCCTTACCAGTGTGGTGATGTACACCTCATCAAGTTCCACGAGCGGAGATTTCAGATCGGTTCGTACAACCGTACACTCTATCGGCTTCCCTCGCCCACGCTGCTCTAGGTAGCGAAGCAGCCAGTACCGCTTCGTTTCACGACTCGCGAGATTCGCCGCCTGCAGAGAGAGGTCCAGCTCTGCTGCCAATGGTTCGAATTGATCTCGAGACACCCACGGACTGCCACTCTTTAGGTACTCAACGAACTGGCGTTGGTGGCAGAGGTCAATGTAGCGCCTAATCGGCGATGTTGCTTGTATGTAGGCATCGAGCGCCAATCCGGCATGGTACTGCGGCTCAAACGAGACCGAGGACTTCTTGAGTTTTGTTCGCGCTGAGAAATCTTTCGCCGGACCCTCTGGAGCGTCTCCTGAGCCGGCGGCAACATCTTCAATCGGACGCTCCTGGCCGCGGTACATTACTGGCAACTTTTTCTCAGCCGCAAACTCAGCCATGATCATATTTGCTAATACCATCATCTCTGAGACGAGCATTCGCGACGGAGCATCTTCATCGATTTCCAAAAGCCGTATCGAGCCATTCTCGAAAAACGGTACGGCGTCACGCTTATGAACCCGGATTGCACCTTTTCGAATCCGACGTTCTTCACAAGCCGCGGCTATATCGTGCAGGAGTAGCAGCGTCGCATCTCCTGCCTCAAGCAGGTCATCAACCTCATCGTATGAATATCTCTGCTGAACCTTGATGAAAGCCGGTATGATGGCGGTTGATAGTATCTCAAAGGATCGGGAGAGGCTCACGAGCACTGAGAGTGTTGGGCGAATCTCGCCTGCTACCAAGCTTAGCTGCCCCTCAGAGACACTCTCAGGCAACATATTCACCGTCTGGTCCGCACAGTAGAGCGATGTGGCTCGCCGCCTCGCTGAGCTATCGAGCGCCGTGCCCGGCTTTATCGCATAGCTAACATCGGTAATATGAATGCCAAGCTCCCAGCCATCCTGCGTCTGCTCAACCGAAAGCGCGTCGTCCATATCGCGAGTTGAGGCATCATCGATGGTAAATGTCCTCACGCGCGTGAGATCTCGGCGAAAAGAACGTTCCCCCTCGGGGAACTCCTCAAGCTTCTGAGGTAAAGCGATGCCCTGCGCCTCGGAAAGCGCCACAGCGGCGTGCGCTACAGGAATCTGGTGGCGAATAAACGAGAGATTAGTGTGTTCGTTAAAGATATGTGCGTTGCGCAGAACCTCAAACGCGCGCTTCTCCAGCGGCAGACTCTCTGGAATACCCGTATGCTCTGCACAAAGGTGGGTAAACTCACGAGCCTCTTTTTGGCGCGCCGGATCGCTGTGACCAACAGCTGCAGCCACCTCTTCAATTAAATGAATGGCGTCTCGAAGCTCCGTTGGAATATCACACTGCGGATCCGATCTTCGCTTTGAGAGAAACTCAAGCGCGGCATCGCGCAATCCCTTCTTCCGCGCCTTCGCTTCTTCGGCGCGTCGCAAGTCCTCCACTACTGGCCCTGGACGAGGCTCCAACGAATCTTTGTCTCGCTTAAAATGAATTCGCTCGCGTATAAGAGCGACGCGCAGCCCAGCGTGTCGCGCACAGTCATCAGCACCGAAATATGTCTGACAGATCTCGCTCACCGTATAGGGCCGAATCTCCTCGTGTAAAAAGGTCCAGACCTCAGCAACATCAAGTTTTGAGGCCTCACGCTCAATCTCCTCAGCCAGCTTCTGAAGCGCTTCGACACGTGCCGCTGCAGTACTCGCCGCGGAGAGATTTTTGGCGGGCAAAAAATAGAGTCGCGACTTCGCTAGCTCTAGTTCACGCCCACGCACATTGATTATGGTGAGCTTGTCTTTCTTTGTCCCCGTCACGAGCGCCAATAAAAGCTGGCCGTCGTCATCGTATTGCACAACTGCGCCGATAGCCGGATCGACTACTGGGGGTTTCGCTGAACCTGACTTCGGGGAGTTTTTGGGGAACATGAATCCTACTTTGCGCTCAGTGCGGCGTTAAGTTGTGTGTTAAATGTATCAGCGTTGCTCGATATGCGTTGCCGCAACTCCTCATCCGATTCGGCACGTCCCTCAAGAAGTCCGCGGGAGACATTAACCAACGCTCCGCCTGCAACCCCATGCATAGAACCAAACCCTGCTACCGAATCTTTTGCGTCCGCCCCCTGTGCGCCGAAGCCGGGGATCAGAAAAAAACTGCTCGGCATACGCGCGCGTAGTGCGCGAGCCTCATCCGGGTACGAGGCGCCAACTACAGCCCCCAATCCCGACCAGCCACACGCGCCAGCGAGCATCGCTGCACGCTCGTGTATCCAATCCGCCACGCGCTCGCTGACAGTGCGACCCTCCGCCGACAGACCCTGTAAATCTTTAGCGCCCGGATTTGACGTTTGAACCAGGATGAAGAGCCCCTTTCCGTACTCAACACAGTCCTTCAAGAACGGCTCGAGAGTATCAAAGCCAAGAAAGGGGTTTATCGTAAGCGCATCACCCTCAAACCCACAGAACGAATTACCGCGAATCGAAATCTTACCGAGGAAGGCATTACTGTACGCCGCAGCTGTCGTTCCGATATCTCCGCGCTTTGCGTCTATGATAAGCGGCATCCCCTTGGCACGAAGCGCCGCGCAGAGGTCACTGAATACCGTGAGGCCCGGAAGCCCATACTGCTCAAAGAACGCAATGTTCGGCTTCACCCCCGCGACCTTGCCCTCAACGGAGGCCACAAACACCTCGGTGAAACGTCGCAAGACTCGCTCAATCCACTCCGCGTCGGTGCGAGCAATTTTGTCCGCTTCGGTACGAATAAACGCAGGTAGCTTCTCGATCACAGGATCACACCCTGCCACTAAGTGACTACCTGTTCGTTGTATCGATTGATGAATCTTATCAGCAAACGTGCTCATGAGCTCTTTTTTGTACTATCCTCTAACAGCTTGAAGGGGTCTGTTGAGGGATCCTTCTCGACCGCATCTCGTATCCCTCGAATCGCGCCCAAGAAGGTACTCCACGAGCTGCCTGATTGCAAAAAGAGCCTCTCAAACCCCCGCAACTGGGTAAGATAGAGCCGATACTGGACGATTTCGGCGTTATTTACCTCCCGCAGGACAGAGACGTCTGGATACTTCCGCCGAAACGGCCCAATCGCGCCGGCAAACACCTCCTGCCTGAGCGCAATCTTCTGCTCTGACGACAGGTCGCTTCGACCATAGAGCGTTTCCAGCTTCGCGATTACGTCAGTAACGGCGTCACCAAAATCGAGCTGAAAAGACTTGTCTCGAGTCGCCGCTCGCAGTCGCTCCTCAATCGGTTGGCACGCCGCTTGTGCAGCAACGCAGTCATCTCGTTGCTTCGTAAAAAACTCCACGGCACCCTGCATTCCAACGAAATTGGCGAGACTCTCATTGAAGGCAACATTACCCTGTATCCAAACTGTCGCGTGAACACTTTCGTGGATGACTGTATTCGCTATCCGACTGGGTGGATTCTTCAACGTCGTTGAGAGCACTGGATCATTAAACCACCCCAGCGTGCTAAACGCCTCGGTACCGCGGATAGATGACTCGTATCCCAAACTCTCCAGCCGCATCCCCTCTGCATTCGCTGCGCTCTCATCAAAGAACCCTTTATATGGCACCGTCCCAACGATCGGAAACCACCACTGGTGCAATGCAAATGAATCTTTGCGCGACGCCACAACGACCCAAGCGAGCGTGTCTTTGCCAACATCGGTATACGAGGTAAAGGAGCGTCCAGTAGTCAATCCGAGTTCGCTCGCGAACACCCGCGCCTGAAGTACCACTTTGAGTTTTTCACGCTCTTCTCGCGGAGTATCTGGATCGAGAATTACCTGCTCAATCTGACGTCGCCCCAACAGAATCTTACTCTGATGATAGGCAGCCTGAAGGACGTATCCAGGCGAGCACGCACTCAGACACACGCCAAGAAGTGCTACGAGCCCACCTCGTCGCATGACGCCTACCACGAAGCACCAGCCCCCGCGAGGTATACCCAGCTCACCTCGCCTACCCAAACCACAAGCGCGGCGAGCACTCCCGCGACGAGATCATCCGCCATGACTCCAAATTGTCGTGGCAGCCGTTCCGCCCAGCCGACCGGCCCGACTTTTGTGGCGTCAAAGATCCGAAAAAGTATAAAAGCCGCGAACACCTGGCCGATTCGCCCTGGCTCGATACCATACAGGGCTACAAACAGCCCTGCCCACTCGTCGACAACGATCCACTGAGGGTCTTCGGCCTGCTCGTACCGAAGCG
Source organism: Pseudomonadota bacterium (assembly GCA_900299055.1). Classification (GTDB taxonomy): domain Bacteria; phylum Bdellovibrionota_C; class UBA2361; order UBA2361; family OMII01; genus OMII01. The sequence goes on from OMII01000191.1 coordinate 8,511, forward strand.
CCACGGCCACGGCTACCGTCCCAACGACTGTGGTGATGACAATTAACCCCAGCTGCGAAGCCAACGAGCTCACTATCTCAAGATCGAATAGTAGCCACCAGAAAACGAGCGCAGCGAAACTTCCACACGTTCCGGGAGCTCTCACAGCGTGCCCACTCCCGCACCCCGAACAGATCCACCGTGTTACTAAACGACTCAATCCCGCTTGCATAGCAAGACTATCGCCCGTCGCTTCGATGTCCGTCGAGATGAAAAGACTATCACGCAGGCAATGCAGCAGCAGCACATCCACGGAAATCGTCAAGACTTTTTAGGCCTGAGAAAATTTTATTTTCAACACTTGTTTGTTGACGCCGAGATCCGCGCTTTGCTATAAGCCAGTTAAAG
>OMII01000192.1 GCA_900299055.1 Pseudomonadota bacterium
CCTGCGAGTACGGCGAATGAACCAACTCCAGGCGTTCTCCATATCTGGAAGCCCAGGCTTTACCTCGCTCGATGGCTCGGACATCTCGGTCTAGCGCAACCACCCAGGAGTCTGGATGCGCGTCAAGCAACGCTCGCGTATGCCCACCTCCGCCAAACGTGCAATCCAAGAACATTCCCCCTCGTCCTGCTCCCAAAGCCTCAAGGACCTCGCTCAACAAAACGGGGATGTGTACTGCCTCCCCGCACACCTCACTCATATATCCACATCCGCAAAGAGATCCGGATTCTCAAGAAGCGCCTGCTCAGAGGCGGCAAAGATCGAGTCCCACACTCTTTTGTCCCACATCCGAAATCCGTGTATCGAAGCCGTAAATACAACCTCGCGCTCAAGCCCTCCGTATGTCCTTAAGTACGGCGGCACTAAAATTCGCCCGCTTCCGTCGATTCCACACTCTGAGGCGCGGCTCAGGTAAAAGTTCTCTAGGCGCTGAAGCTTACTGCTAAAACGACTCTTCTCGCGCAACCGGGACTCAAAATCCTCCCACGCATCCAATCCAAACCCTTCGATACAACGAGAGCCCTCTGAAATGTAGTTCGTCAGAACCACGCCTCGCTGCTCCCTTCCCCCGAGCACTTTTCGAAATTCGCTAGGGAGGCTAATACGCCCTTTGTCATCGAGTGAGTGTACGCAATTGCCGCGGAAAGAAACGAACGGCGGGCGCTTAGATGAAAGCACTACCTGCGAGGAGCGCTCCGCAACTTCAGGGATGTCCTGCTCCTGCTTATCAATCATCCAAGTACCCGCCGCCGCTTTGGGGAAATACAACCGAGACCGACAACCTAATGAAACCAGAAGAAATGGGCACACATACCACTTGGCCCCACTTCATGCCACCACTCTATAGACAGGCTCAGCAACCGTCAATCAGGTATTTTTACAAACTCACGGCGAAGACGTGATCGCCGAAGTCAGAACTCCCGCAACAAATTGAAATGAATAGGTTTAAATACCCTTCTCGAGCCACCCTTTTCAGGCAGCCGCGCCAACTCTAGGCACAGGGGCACCGTCGATTATTCTACGGTCACGCTCTTGGCAAGATTTCTCGGCAGATCCACATCCGTGCCATTCATGACGGCAACATGATAGGCGAGCATCTGCAGCGGTATGTTGAGCAGCAGCGGACTCAACTCGGGCGATACATACGGCACCCGAATAATAGAATCCGCGACAACTCCCAAAGTCTTATCGTCTGCTGCATCTGTTATGACGAGCACCTTAGCCCCTCGCGCCTCCACCTCTTTGAGGTTTGAGAGAGTCTTCTCGAACAGCAGCTTATCGCGCTGCAAAATTACTACCACTGGCATCCGCTCATCTATCAACGCAATCGGTCCGTGCTTCATCTCTCCAGCGGGATATCCTTCGGCGTGGATGTATGAGATCTCCTTGAGCTTCAACGCCCCTTCTAAAGCGATCGGATAGCAGGTACCCCGACCGAGGAACAGAAAGTCTCGCGCCGTGCAAAAACTCTTCGCGGCCGCTATGACTTGCGGCTCGACCTTTAACGCCGCAGAAATCGCCGCCGGAACGTGAATCATCATTTCTAGAATAGAGCGTCGCTGATCGGCGGACATCACTCCCCTCTTCTCCGCCAGGAACAACCCCAGCAACTCGAGCGCAATAAGCTGCGTTGAGAATGCTTTTGTAGAGGCCACGCTTATCTCCGGCCCAGCGTGAGTGTACAGCACCATGTCAGCTCGTCGACAAATCGACGCACCAACCACATTACATACCGCCAACGTGAGCGCCTTACCTTTTGCACACTCGATAGCTCCAAGGGTGTCAAGCGTCTCTCCGGATTGCGAGACGGCTATTACAAGGGTGTCAGCATCGAACAGTTGCGGTCGATAACGAAACTCTGAGGCATAGTCCACCTCACAGGGAATCTTTGCAAAGTTCTCTATAAAAAATTTCCCCTCAAGGCAGGCGTGCCATGCCGTACCACAAGCCACCAGCACCACTCTCCTCAATCGCTGCGCGGCTGTCTCTAACGCGGCCAGCTCGGGCAACATAATAGCGCCCGTTTCAATGGAAAACCGACCTCGAATAGTATCTCCGACTACCTGCGCTTGGTCGAATATCTCCTTAAGCATAAAGTGCTTAAAGCCACCCTTTTGGGCTGTAATCGGGTCCCAGGTCACCTGTTCTTCTCGACGCTCTATTGGCGTCCCCCTGTTCTCCAGGTATATGAAGTCGGCGCTCACATCGGCCAAATCACCATCTTCCAGGACAATGATTCTCCTCGTATGCGGCAGCAGCGCTGGGATATCGCTGGCTATAAAGCTCTCCCCCTCCCCTCGTCCGAGAATGATGGGCGTTGAATTCTTGGCGACATATATATGTCCTGGCGTCTTCTGATCGATGGCTAGGAAGGCATAACTACCGCGTACCGCCTGACACATCTGCCTGAACGCCTCACGCGTCTCTAATCCCTTTTCCAAGAGCGTATTAAGCAGGTGAGCCGCGACCTCTGTGTCTGTCTCCGACTTAAAAACACACCCTTGCTTCTCAAGGGACGCGCGAAGCTCTAGGTAATTCTCAATTATACCGTTGTGGATAAGGCTAACTCTCCCAGCAGAGTGCGGATGAGCATTTGTCTCGGTTGGCCTGCCATGAGTCGCCCATCGCGTGTGCCCTATGCCCTGAGTAGCCGGCTCTTTAGTATCACCTGCTCGCTGCGCGAAGAGCTTTTTTAACTCAGCCAGTTTGCCCGTTGCCCGGGTAACTTCAACGGCACCACCCCTTACTAGGGCCAAGCCTGACGAATCGTACCCTCTATATTCAAGCGCTTCGAGGCCCCCCAGTAGTATAGGCAACGCATCTTTACTGCCGACATATCCTACAATTCCGCACATACCTTTATTACTCCTCGTCACCAGCTTGCAGGGTCGTCACGAAACCTAGTCTGTAACCCCCTGTGCGCTCTCGACATTAGCACAAACGGTGGGTTTCGCACCTCATCTGTTCGCTGTTTTAGCTAGTCAGCGCAGGCACCGTGATCCTTCTCATTGGCCCCTGCTCAGAGCAGCTCTTCGCGTTGCTGGCTATGTTGGCATCGTACTTGCTCCTCTTGCGCCAGGTGTAGTCGTACGTGGCTGTAATTGAGGACCTTCACGATGAAAACAAAAGCAAAGATTGCGCAGACCCTCCGCCAAGAAGACACTGTAGCTGCCCTAAGCTCGCGAAATAGCAAGCGGAAGCCGTCTCGCTCTACCGAACCCACCACAGAATTCGGCAAAAGCCTTCAGGCCCTACTCGGCAAAAGAGTCCAAACCTCTGAGGTAAACGAAGAGGAACTTTTTGCCGGAGCCGCTTATCAGCTCATCAAGAATCGCTACGGGGATACCGTTGCAGGTGACTTCAAGAGCGCCTTCAAGCTGAACCTCGTCGACAAGCCCTCTACCGAGCAGGTATCGTCAGACGAGCGTGCTACTAAAG
>OMII01000193.1 GCA_900299055.1 Pseudomonadota bacterium
AACATCTCTCCTTGCCCGACATCTCGCTGAGCGCTTTTGCCGATTACATCTCCCAACTCCCGAACAGAGTCTCCAAGAACTGAAGTCGCATTCACTTTTCTGAGCTGAACATCTGAAGCAGTGATTTCAGCACCTTTGCGCAGCGGCTTAGAAGCGACTGGCATTAACTGCCATTCATCGCCCATCATCTTCATCTGAAAACGAACCTCATCAGCTCCCGATACAGAGCGATAGTCGACACCAAAATGCCCTGGCTGTGTCGTCCGCAGCGCCACTACTTCAACACCAAAACTATCTGTTGGGATCCTAACTGGCTTGTCATGAACGATCTGCTTGAGATCAATCTGCTTATCCTGATTTCCAAGAAAGGCAAGTAGGGCCTTCTCAAGCTCCTCGTTAGTTACCTCTCGATACGCTCGCGTAATCTTTATCTGACGAGGCAACGAATAGAGAATAGAGTCCAAACGAACTCCGTGGTTCTTGATCTTTTCAAGCACTTCAGCACCCTCTAGCACAGCGCTCTCACCGGCTTTTGGGCTTTGCGCGACCTGCAACGTGCGGAGTTTTACAATCGTTTCGTCGTCTTTCACCGACGCCGAATCAATATGCGCTATATCTCCAAGGCGTACTGCTGATTCAGAGACGACTACATCGTTATGGCCTTGAATACGGATCGACGTTTTGCTCGACTCCGCCCAGCTGTTCGATGCCATCAATGCCAGCACTATCGCGATCAGAGCTCCTTTAAGACCCCTCATGCACTACCTCTTAAGATTAATTACTTGATTTAACATCTCATCCGCCGTGGTGATGCCCTTGGAAGATGCCTCATACGCTCGCTGTGCAGTAATCATATTGACCACCTGCTCAACGACACTCACGTTACTGCTTTCGAGAAAACCCTGATTGAGCCTTCCAAAGCCGTTCTGGTTAAAGATTCCGTTTACAGCTGTTCCAGAGGCTTGAGTTTCCTCGTACAGATTTGCCCCATCGCGCGCAGACCAGCGTTATTCGGGAACCGAACCGCAGTAATCTGTCCAACTTGTGTTGGAGTCGCGTTATTCGGCTGTTTAACTGATACCGTACCGTCTTGCGCAATCGTAACTCCTAACGAATCTTGTGGAATGGTAATTCCAGGAGCGATCGAGTACCCATCAGATGTTACAATCTGTCCGTTTTGATCGAGCTGCAAGGACCCCGAACGCGTGTAGGCGAACGTCCCATCTGGCCTTAGGATTTGGAAGAATCCATCCCCCTCAATCGCCACATCGAGCTGATTGCCTGTCGATGTAAGATCCCCTTGTGTAAAGACTTTTTGAACCGATGAGGTCTTAACTCCTAGACCGACCTGCACTCCTGTCGGATTCATCGTTGTCTGAGACGTGGGAGCTCCGGGCTCGACCGCGTACTGGTACATCAAATCTTGAAAGTCGGCGCGACTCTTCTTAAAGCCCGTCGTATTAACGTTCGCCAAGTTATTGGAGATAACGTCGATGTTAGTCTCCTGAGCGTTCATACCAGTCGCTGCGGAATAGAGGGCTCTTATCATACGGTTCCTTCACCTAGTTATTGTCGACGTCCTACTCGTGTAATCGCGGTTTGGTTCATAGAATCAAGCTCCTGCGCGGTTCGCGTATACGCGTCAAATGCTCGGTTAGTAGTAATTAAGTCAACCATGCCACTTACTGCCGATACGTTTGACATCTCAAGCGACATCGTCTCCATGGATCCCATTGACGCTGCCGGCGTACCTCCCTGGAGCCTAAGCCTCGCGCCTTCTTCAGATACCAACTTCGTGGTGTCCTCGATTCGTGCCAACTGAATGCGTCCAACTACCTGGCCGAGCACTCGAACACTTCCATCATTTCCGATCGACACTGGGCCACCTTGTGCAACAATCGCCCCTCCATCTCCCTGGACCTGAAATCCATCCATAGTGACGAGCTGCCCCTCGGCGCTTAAGGTGAAGTTGCCTGCCTTCGTGTATCGGGGCCCCTGCGGAGTGTTAACAACAAAGAAATCCTTCGCATCCCGAGCTGCGACATCAAGGGGTTTGCCGGTGTACTGAATCGGCCCGCGGCTAAAGTCGACCTGCGTTCGAACTTCAGTGACGTTCTTTACCCGCTGCTGGTCTGCTCGCGCGAACGGATCCTGTTCGCTAATCGTACTCGCAAGAGTCGTATCAAAAGCCTGTGGCTCGGCGATTACATACTGCCCCTTAAACCCAACTGTATTGATGTTAGCGAGATTATTGTTCTGAACCTCCAGCTTTCTCATCTGAAGGACTCCTGATGATGCCGCGGCGTATGTTCCGATATCCATAATCTAGCTCCGTTACTCTCGTTTACCGACGACTTAAACCAAGCGCACCCAAACGGGGATCGCCGTGTTGTTTACGAGGCGTCATACGCTGCCGCTCCTGTTCTTCCTCTCGTTCAATCTCAATCATCTGAGCGAGTCGCTTCACTCCTTCCATCGGCAGCTTGGTAGCACGTACCACCGCTTCCAATTGCTTGCCCTCTTTAATCATCGTCTCAGCTTTTCCGTACACCTCCTGAAGAGTGCCCACTTTTGACTGAGGTCGCTCACTACGTTGGTCTTCATCAGGCAGCTGCTCATACTGCTCATCCAACCATTCTTCTGCACGTGGTGATGCTTGCTTTGTGGAGAACATTGATTCCTCGCGTGTAGAGCGCTTTGCAGCTTCTGCTACCGACGCACTTGCAGCCTTCGCCTGAGAGTCTTCGTCACGCTGCTCACGACTCCTTGCGCTCTCGGTGCGGGCGGGACGTGCCAGCGATCCGACAATTGATTCAGCTTCAATAAGCGCAGACTGAAGATCTTTGCCCTCTCTGCGAGCACTCTCGCACGAGAGGCTCAACTCTTTAGCGAGACTCTCTGCTTCTGAGAGTGAGAAGGAGAGATCTTTTTGGTGGCGCTCCAGCTCAGAAACGTATTTATGAATATTTTGTTCACGTCTAAGCAGCTGGTCGTTGACGTGGCGCCCCGTCGTTTCCGCTTCGGTCATTGCGCGACGAAGCGCGGCCTCGATCTCAAGGGCTTTAGGCAAAATCGCCTGTACTCTTGAGGCCTTAATAGACCTAAATGCCATTACGAGAATGGATGTTACCAAGCACAGGTCAACCACCATTTGCCATATCGATATCTGGTTGATCATCGTTCTCACCTACACGTTACTAGTCTGCGTGCTGTGTCAAAAAAGGTGGGAGCCCCTTGAAGGCTTCCGTCATTACCTTGACTCGGCACGATTCCTTGCCCCTACTAACCAGTTGATTTAGCATGGGCTCGACCTCCCTCAGCACGTTTCTCTGAGGGCCTACGGGTAACCAAGGCAAAAGGTCTGCCAACGTGATGCCACCTCGCTAGTCGCGAGCAGAAAGGACGAATTACCTCATGTACAAAGAGAGACTTCTAACCCCGGGACCAACAATAATTCCGCAGCGCGTACTTCAAGCTATGGAGCGTCCGATGCTTCATCATCGTAGTGACGTGTTTAAGAAAGAACTGGTTAGCGCCTGCGAGGGGATTACGTGGCTCTTTGGATGGGACAACGATCCGATTTTCCTCGCGTGCTCAGGCACAGGCGGCATGGAGGCGGCTCTTCTCAACACCTGCAAACCAGGGGACGAGATAATTACCGTTAATGGAGGGGCATTCGGAGCCCGCTGGCGACAGATCGGCGAGCGCTTAGGGCTCGTGATTCATGAGATAGCCGTTGAATGGGGCTCTGCCGTAAACCCTGAGCAAGTACGTGCCATCGTGAGCGCACATCGTGACGCTAAAGCCTTCTGCGTCCAGCATAGCGAAACATCAACAACCGTCCTTCACCCTCTAGAATCGATACTCCCCGTTGTACGCGAAGTAGCCCCGAAGATGCTCACAATAGTTGACGCAATTTCGGCGTGCGCCACAACTCCAATGCCGGGAGGACCCTCCACGATCGATATCTACATTGCTGGTTCGCAGAAGGCTTTCTCTCTCCCTCCGGGCCTGACGATTATGGCGCTCTCTGCGCGCGCGTGGTCAGTGGTAGAATCAACACCTCGACGCTCTCTGTACTTCGATCTGCTCCTTGAGAAAAAAGCACTCTCAGCCGGAGAAACATCGTGGACACCAGCATCAACTATCATCTGCGGTCTTAATGCCGCGCTCGATATGTTTCGAGAGGAGGGGCTGAATGCCATCTTTGCTCGGCATCGCCGCCTATCCCAGATTGCACCTGTCTCTTATACACATCTGACGCTGCCGACGATACTCC
>OMII01000194.1 GCA_900299055.1 Pseudomonadota bacterium
ATGCCTTCTGTGGATCCTCATTTCGAGTTGAAAGCGCCTTGAGCGCGTTGAATCCACCGATACCGATCGGACACACGGTGCTCTCTGAACCACCAGTCACCATCACATCCTGGAGACCATCCGCGATCATTCGAAACGCTTCGCCAATGGCGTGCGTGGATGACGTGCAAGCACTTGTAACGGTGTAGTTAACTCCCTTTAAGCCGTACTTGATTGCGACATTGCCTGGCCCGAGATTGCTGATCATTCCTGGAATAAGAAACGGAGAGATCTTCTTCGGTCCGCCTTCCAGGTAGGCCTGATGGAACTTCTCAAGGATATTGAGTCCTCCGATGCCAACACCAAGCACACACCCCATCTTCGCAGCGGCGTAGGTTGTGGTGTCACCTAAAAGCTTTGCGTCCTCAAGCGCCTCGTGCGTGGCAGCGATGGCAAATTGTGAGAAGAGATCCTGCTTCTTCTGATCCTTAAAATCGATGAACTTATCGGCGCTAAAACCCTTTACCTCTGCGGCGAAGTGGGTTGGAAACGCGCTAGCGTCAAAGCGTGTGATCGGCCCAACACCAGACCGGCCCTCTTTCGCCCCCGCCCACGACTCATCGCGGGTCGTGCCCAGTGGGCTGATGATACCTATTCCGGTGATAACTACTCTGCGTCTTTGCATGTGTAATCCTTTCTATCGCACCCACGCTTCTCACGTTTCTGGTCGCGGTCGAGCCTGCGAACCCTCGTCTACCCACCATGTTACAGGCAGGGCTCAGGCGGGAACTTTCAAGGGCGTATTCTTACCATAGCCTCGCACCTGGGAAAAGCGAACTTAACTACCTGATAGAAAATGTTTTTTTGACCCATTCGACGGCATCTCAGCGTGACTCAAGCGCCTCAATGAACCGCACGAGGGTTAACAGCGAGCGAGGCTCCTGTCGCAGGGCCTGCAAACGCTTTGCTGCCGATAGTCGGCGCCCACGTTGTTCCAAAATCGCGCCAAGCAGCGTGGGCCGAAGCGTATCTTCGGGAGCATCAAGCTCAAGAGATACAGCCGCTTCAAGAAAACTCACGTTGGCTCTCCCGGTCTGAACCTGATCGAGCGGTAGTGTTCCCAAAAGGAGAAGCATTCCGCGTGCAGCTCGGAACCGCTCCAGAAGCGTTCCAAAAACTCCGCTGTGCGTCTCACTCGCGAGAAAGGTGTCTGCATCATCGATGATAAGCACCTCTCGCCCATGAATAGCCTCGCGGGGAAGCTCCTCTACGCACCATTCAGCCACCTGAGAAGCCGCAAGAAAGCGAACTCGCAGAGACGCATCTTGTAACTGCCCAGCTAGGTAAACCCCCATATGCGTCTTACCAGCCCCTCTGTCCCCCCTCACATACACCAGAGAGAAGCTATTGACGGAAGCGAGACGGACTACGCCATCCACTGCGGCTACTGCGCCTTGATGAGCGATGAAAGAGTCGGAGGAGTAGCGCAACGGATGTGCAAGCTTAAGAGGTATTTGCCGCGACATCGAGATCAACATCCCGCGAAGATGAAATCCTCTGGGTCACTGATCCGGCTCCACAGACGCGCCCCTAGATTACTCATCTTGCGCTCAAAGTGCTCGTAACCTCGACGCAAGTGATGCACCTCGTGGAGCTCACTCTTTCCTTCAGCCGCCAACGCCGCAAGCGCTAACGACGCTGCGGCACGAATATCGAGACCATCAACTGGCGCTCCGTTCAATCTTTCAACGCCTTCTATCGTTACGCTGCGACCGTCTACCTTAATCTGGGCCCCCAGACGAGCCAATTCAGAAGCGTGCCCGAAGCGGCCCTCATAAATCGTCTCTTCAATTGAGCTCGTTCCCTCCGCAACGGTGAGAGCCGCCATGAGTGGAGCCTGCAAATCAGTTGCGAAACCGGGGAAAGGCCCGGTTTTTACCGAAACGGCCTTCAGGCTGCCAGTTCTTTTGACCGTTACCGAGGAATCGCCACACGTTACAGACAAGCCCATCTCTGCGAGGATATCGAGAAAAGATCCGAAGAACATTGGGTCTATTCCGTTTACCGTCACCTCTCCGCCAGTAATAGCTCCAGCTAATAGATAGGTGCCCGCTTCAATTCTATCCCCGATCAGATTCGCTGTGGTACCACCCAACTCACTGCGGCCAGCAACCTCAATCACGGCGCCACCAGCTCCCTGGATATCAGCTCCCATACCATTGAGGTAATTCGCGAGCGCAATAATCTCCGGCTCACGTGCGCACCCCTTGAGAACCGTGCGTCCGGGGGTAAGGCTCGCTGCCATGATTAATTGATGCGTAGCACCAACCGAGGGAAATCGAAGATCAATGACTGCTGGGCGCAGCCCTTTTTCGGCAGTCGCGTACACAACGCCGTGTTTCAGGGATATCTCTGCTCCCATCTTTACAAGCCCCTCAAGGTGCAGATCGACTGGGCGAGCTCCAATGAGGTCCCCACCGGGCAAAGCTACGCGCGCCGCTCTCCCTCTTGCGAGCAATGGTGCCAAGACCCAAAAGGAGGCACGCAGCGCTTTCACAAGACTGTAACTCGCCTCGGTGGCTAGCAACCTGGGTGTGCGAACACGAACCGTACTACCATCGTATTGAACCTCGCCACCGAACTGCTCTAGGAGATGAATAACGAGACTTGTATCAGTGAGATTAGGCACGTTGGTCAGAACGCACTCCTCGCTCGTTAGAAGCGTCGAGATAAGAAGCGGCAGTCCCGCATTCTTGGCACCCCCCACGGTAACGCTACCTGTGAGCGGCGAACCCCCTACTATCTCAATAAACTCAGACACCTATACCTCGCGAAGCTGACTGACGGCTCAAACCACCCTAGTATCGCAGAACCATTACACAGAACAAGAGCAACTAAAAAGAACTTTCTCCGAACTACCCATCAAAAGCTCGCGCTCAGGTGCTTCTTGAGTTGAGAGCCTCTCAAGTACGAGGCTCCTCTGAGCCTTACGAAACCTTAACCACAGGAGACTATATGGCTACAACAAAACCGGTCTACGCGACCAACGCCGATCAGGCAGCGGTCATTCTTGGAAAGAATCTCGCCGAATCCGAGACAAATCTGATGACTGCGTACTCTCTGAAGGAAAACGAAACCGACAAAATCAAAGATCTGGCCAAGAAGCTAAACTTAACCTTCAAAGATGGTACGGACGCCACTCCGCGAGCACTACAGCTGATTGCTGAGCAGCGCTATCAGAGAAACACGCAAATGTTCTCACTTTTCTCTAATCTGCTCGACAAAATCGACCAGATGAAAATGCGAGTGATCTCAAAATTCTCCAACTCCTAGCTGCTCGCCCATACCGAGCCCGCGCTCGGTGTGGGACCCTTTTGGGCTTACTCCAGTAGGCTTCTGTCCGATTTAGACTCAGCGTCATTACCTCACGGTTGATTACCTCACCTCTTTCGCTACAGTCGGTACATGGAGCACATTGACCATTCCAAACCGATTGACGCTGCCAGGCCTATTGCCGCATCTCCGGCTACACCACTAGCCCAATTACGAGACACTACACCGAGCGCTCCATCGCCAGAGGCTCCAGCAATCACTCCCTCAATTCGCGACCGCTTCAGCAAAGAGGTTATGCCTCTCCTTTTGTGCATTCGCGACTCTGAGAGGTTTGCCAACAACCCGACAGACATTCAGCGACTGCACGCACTCGCAGAGTCTCCTGAGCTCCGTGCTGTTATCTGGGAGCACGTAGGTGCCTACGGAGTGCCCCACAATCTCTCGCTCTCGCAACGACAGGCACTCGCGACAACTATGCTGCCGTACATCGCCACCGACAAAGAGCAAAGCTGGAACGCGTTGGTCGCGATTACCTCGCGGGCCGTCTCATCCGGCGATATGCTCTCATACGAGCTGGCGGGCCGAGCCGCACTCGCTGCTCAACTTCCACACGTGATGGTGGAGCTGCTAGCGCTATCATTCGTGCAATATGAAACTCACAACGCCAGTCGAGTGCCTGCGCTCAAACCTTGGATGAAGCTTTTTATTGAGAACGCTAGTGAGGATAGCTGTATTATTCTGCTCGATAATTTAGTACGTCGACTGTCGGCAGGCGAGGTCTCCTCATACGACCATACATTGAGTGTTCTCTGTCAAACTCAACATCCGATCGTCGTGCAGTCGATACGAAACGGCGCGACGCCACCAACCTTCGATAAGCGCTTTCTAGAACCCCCTGTGTCATTACTCGCGGGACTGTGCGTTTGTGAGATGGTGGCTATGCTACCTGTCGCCACGATTACTACCTACCTTATCGGAGGCTCCACCGGTATGTGGTCCATGTATACCCCTGCACTAGCGGGCGCATTGTCAATCTTTCGAACTCTCTCAACCCATCGCCCCGCCCTCAAAGCACTCGCGTTAGAGGAGACGGCCGCGACTCAGTCATTCATCAAAAGTCCCTGTTACGGTCACTATGTCGATAAACTCTTTACGAAGCTCTGCCCGCTCTCAGTAGACCGCAAAGAGATCGCGGATATCGTAGACGCGATGGAGAGCCACCCATTTTTCACAAATAAGCACGCGTCATGGCGCGAGATCCGTCAGCGCTCGACTAATCAGGAATAAGTACACCGCAAAACGGTAAAGCGATCATCTGGGGTTTCATCACCAAGATATTGGATTGTCGCCGGGCACTTCTTCTCGCCCACATATCGATCCAGCAGCGCCCGTTTACCTGCTCCAACTTCAAGTAGAAGCTCCCCTGTTGGCCCAATAAATCGACGAGCCGCCCCTAGTATAACTTTCGTGTCGTGCAGGCCGTCATCTTCCGAGTACAACGCACTCGGTGGTTCATATGACAGCTCTTTCGACACAGCCTCTAGACGCGAAACATAGGGTGGATTCGCAACTATGAGATCGTATGGTGGCTGCAGCTCCACGTCGTTATCAAACCATGAGCTCTGCACAAACCGCACTCGATCAGAGACACCGTGGCGCGCGGCATTTTGCCTCGCAATTGCTAAGGCTTGCGGACTAATGTCGACAAGCGTGCACAGATAGTCAGAAACTCCCTGCTTGGCTAACTCATAGGCAATAGATACCCCTATACAGCCGCTACCGGTGCCCACATCAAGAATTCGTGGTCTAGTTATGTGCCGAAGAAATCGCAAAGCTTCCTCTACAAGAAGCTCTGTTTCGGGTCTTGGCACTAACACATCCCGCGTAACAGAGAACGTCAGCCCCCAGAATTCTCGTTCACCCGTAATATAGGCCACGGGTTCCCCATCGGCTCGTCTCCCAAGAAACCCCTGAAACAAAGCGGCGGCGTGTATCGGACACCGCTCTCGCAACGAAGTCAGAACTGAGGTTCGAGATGCGCCGAGCGCGTACGCTAAAAGGATTTCGCTGTCTAAGCGCGCCGAAGGGGACGTCGGGGCTAAAAC
>OMII01000195.1 GCA_900299055.1 Pseudomonadota bacterium
AATGATACTGCCATCTCAAATGTGCAGGCTCCATTTGGAGGGGTCAAAGAGTCCGGTTTTGGGCGGGAGGGCGGAAGCCAGGGGATTGAGGAGTACCTCTATGCGCAATACCTCCTGGTGGACTCGACTACATAGCGGGACCACAGCCCCCAAGTCACGCGAAGAAAATCACGTGCGCCGCAAAACGGTATCACGCGCTTCAGGAAGCTGATCCTTGAAATCAAGTGTGTAGTGAAGACCTCGACTCTCTTTCCGCTCCAGAGCAGATCGGATCACCAGCTCGGCTACCAAACTCAAGTTACGCAATTCAAGTAAATCGGATGTGACGGTGCACTGTCGGTAATATTCCTGGATTTCGTGCCGCATCAACTCCATGCGGTGCAGCGCTCTTTCTAGACGCTTCGTTGTACGGACTATCCCGACATAGTTCCACATAGTCCGCCGGATCTCATCCCAATTCTGCGTGATAACTACCTGCTCATCACTATCGACCGCACTCCCCGGATCCCACGGTGGTGGCGCGGCATCGACATGATACTTCCGCAAACTATCACATGAGTGAGTTGCTGCTCGATGGCCAAATACGACTCCCTCAAGAAGTGAATTAGACGCCAGACGATTAGCTCCGTGCAGCCCGGTGCATGAACACTCTCCTGCAACATACAGATCTACAACATCCGTCCTGCCGTGTTCGTCACACACAACTCCCCCACACAAATAATGCGCTGCGGGAACTACTGGAATTGGCTGCGTCGTGATGTCAAACCCAAACGATAGACACCGCTCGTAGATCGTAGGAAAGTGTTCTCTCACAAAACCGGACTCGCGGTGAGAGATATCGAGGAGCACGTACTCATCTCCATGAGTTTTCATCTCCGCGTCGATCGCTCGAGCAACGATATCGCGTGGCGCCAACTCTCTCAGCGGATGGTACTTGTGCATGAATGGCTCACCGTTGACCCGGGTAAGCCTTGCTCCCTCCCCTCGCATCGCTTCGGTAATGAGATAGCTCTTGGCCTGAGGGTGAAACAAGCAGGTTGGATGGAATTGGAAAAACTCCATGTTAGCGACTCGACACCCAGCTCGATAGCACATGGCAATGCCATCACCTGTCGCCACATCCGGATTCGAGGTGTACAGGTAGATCTTCCCTGCGCCGCCCGTGGCCACCAGTACTTTGTCCGCTAAAATTGGCTCGATGAGACTATTGTCACGGAGTACGTAGGCTCCCAGCACTTTATTTGGTTGGCTTCGCTTCAGCCCTAGTTTGTGAGTTGTTAGGAGATCTATCGCACTTGCGTGCGAGATAAGCTCAATGTTGGGATGCTGGTGAACAGCTGCGAGCAGCGCTCGTTGAATCTCAAAACCAGTGGCGTCTCCAGCGTGAAATATGCGTCGACGCGAATGCCCACCCTCTCGATGCAAGTGGAACTCTCCGCTATCTGTGACATCAAAATGCGTCCCGAGAGCAATCAGCTCGTGAACTCTTGCCGGCCCCTCTCGAACCACAATATCAACCACTGACTGCTTACAAAGGCCTCCGCCACACGTCAGCGTATCCTCAACGTGCAGGTCGAAGCTGTCATCGGGCTGATTAACAGCGGCTATCCCGCCTTGGGCCCACAGCGTAGACGATGAGCCCGTGTCTTTCTTAAACAGAATCGCAACAGAGCCGTGCTCTGCTACTCGTAGCGCGTATGTCAGACCGGCGATACCGCCGCCGATAACCAAAAAATCATAACGCTTCATGGTAACGCTCGCTGAACTCTACTCGCGGCCGGCCCCTGGTCTCTCTCTTGTGACCCATGTGAGTGGGGGTTACAATTACGCCTTGTTGCGCCACGATACAACGTTGGCGCAAGAGAATAAACGTCTGAAAAAGCCCCGGGCACGTGAGAACAGGGGCAGAAAAGCAAAACTCACCATGACAACTCAAAACCCACTTCTGAAGAGGTCTTCACGGATCCCGTTTGATGCAATCCAACCCGAACATATCGTACCAGCCATAGACACCCTACTGGGTGAAGCCCGAGAGGAACTCAGCGCACTCAAAAATATTACCGGCAAAAGAACCTTCGAAAACACCCTGCTCGCGCTCGATAATGTGGGCCTGAACCTAAACTACGCCGTGGGCGTAGTAGGCCATCTTGAGTCTGTAGCGACAACGCCTGAACTTCGCTCGGCCTATAATGAGATATTACCAAAAGTAACCGATTTTCAGACCGCGTTAACTCTCGACTCAGAGCTTTGGCAAGCTCTTCGCGACTATGAGAGCTCATCTGAAGCACAAAACCTCTCGGGTACTCGCAAGCGATTTCTTGAGACAACGATGGCCAGCTTTCGTCGAAGTGGCGCCGAGCTTCCTGCCGATAAAAAAGAAACGTTAGCGAGCATCAACTCGGAATTAACAACAGTCACCAATACCTTCTCACAAAACACACTCGATGCGACCAACGCGTTTGAATATGTCACAGGCACGATTGCCGAGCTTCAGGGGCTCCCTGAAAGTGCGCTCGCGATGGGCAGAGCATCCGCCCAATCAAAAGGTGTCGACGGCTGGCGCTACTCGCTACAAGCCCCGAGCTACATTGCCATCCTCACGTATTGTGACAATCAAGCATTACGCGAGAAGTTCTACCGAGCCTACAACACACGCTGCGCGGGGGATGCCTTCGATAATGTGGAGAATCTCTACAAGATCCTTGAGCTGCGACAGCGAAAGGCTGAAATACTCGGATACAAGGATTTCGCTGATCTCGTCATTGCCGATCGAATGGCGAAAACTGGAGCCGCTGCCTCATCATTTGTTGAAACCCTTCGCTCTCGAGTGGCAACATTTTTCGAGCGTGAAAAGTGTGACCTCGAGAACTTCTTCGTCTCGACAACCGGCATGGCGCCTCAAGAACTACGCCCGTGGGATGCCGCTTATTACGCCGAAAAGATGCGCAAAGCCAACTACGACTTTGACGAAGAGGAGCTGCGACCATATTTCCCTCTTCCGAAGGTCATGCAGGGAATGTTTGACTTGATGGGCCAACTCTTCGCGCTCAAGATCGTAGCGGCACCTTCCCTTCCAACTTGGGATAAAGAGGTAGCTCCATATGCCATCTATGACGCTCGGACGGAGCGCTTGCTCGGTTTTTTCTACTCAGATCTATTCCCGCGCGAAAACAAGCGGGGCGGTGCGTGGATGAACAGCTTTATCACTCACATTCCGCAGGATGGGGACCAGATGCCGCACATCGGCCTCATCGCCGGCAATTTTACCCCCCCACATGGAGAGCAGCCATCGTTGCTTACCCATGATGAAGTAACTACGCTCTTCCATGAGTTTGGACATCTCCTTCACCATATCTGTGGGACCGCAGAGATTCGTGGGCAGAGCATGAATGGCGTCGCATGGGATTTTATCGAACTCCCGTCGCAAATCCTCGAGAACTGGTGCTGGGATCGTGCTTCCCTTGATATGATCGCAGGCCACTATCAAACTGGAGCGGCTATACCCGACGACTTATTTCAAAAGATGAGTCGCGCTCGAAACTTCAGGAGCGCCTCGCACCTTATGCGGCAACTTGGATTTTCGCGAGTCGACTTCGCCTTACACAGGGAGTACCAACGGCCACGAGATGGGGAGATACTTGCGTTTGCTCGCAGCATCCTTAGCGCATTCTCTACCCTGCCGCTTCCCTCTGACGCAGCGATGATCGCGACCTTCACGCACCTCTTCAGCTCGCCTGTTGGATACGCGACTGGATACTACTCGTACCAGTGGGCAGAGGTACTCGATGCTGATGCGTTCTCACGCTTCGAACGCGAAGGGCTCATGAATCGTTCTACCGGACTCGACTTTAGGGAGACGATCCTTGGCCCCGGCGACTCAGAGGATCCAGCAGCGCTTTTCCAACGCTTCATGGGCCGCGCTCCGGACGTATCCGCCCTACTGCGCAGAGCAGGGCTCGAGTGACGTCGTAGAAAATTGCTATGATTTTGGGGTCTTACTATCAAAGGCTCACCAATGTGGCTCGCATATCGTTTCGGTGCTCGTCTGATGTGGTGCCAATATGAGACACCAGCTCTAAAGACTTCTGCCCTCCAATCCGTAAGACCTTTGGGATAGGGCGTGGAATGTGTTTAGCGCCGCAAGGTTGTGCGTACCCAAGCCTACGAACGCATGATACCCTTTCCCTCGGACACCGGCACGATGACAGAGAAAGATGAATCACATTCAAGCGTAGAAGAACAGGCCAAGTTGGGATGGTATGCGGCTTCGGAGCTACTTAAGCCCTTCGGTCCTGTAGCGGCTAACTTCACCGAGGCCATCCGTACGCTCGTGAGTGGATTCGAACGTGGATCCACCCTAAGCAGTGGCGCACAAAACCACATCATCCGACTTCTCAAGAATAACACGGTCAAGGCGACATACTTTTTTTTCACCAAGCAATTCAGGCCAGAGACACTAGAGGCGAAGTCCTACGTCTCGGAAAAAGACATTTTCTCGGCCTACACTGCGATCGATCACGCCGCGATTATCAGCCTCTGCTACCTATTTAAAACCCTCAGCAGAAAGATAGACAAAGAAGAGTGGGAGTATGTGCAGACTCCTCTCTACGAGGCCCTGGCAATAGGTGCAAGCGTTGGAAACAAGATCCCCGAAGTCGGGCTAGGCATCGGTCTGCTCTCAAGTGGGATTAGGTACCTGGCTCTTGCGCCGTTACTACGTGAAAATAGACGCGCGTTCAAAGAATATAGACAGCACCTAAAAGCAAAAGATCTCGCGTTCGACAACGAGTTTGAGGAGCGACTTTGGCAGTGCACATCGACACAAGTAGCGGCGATCATGCTCGAGCGTATGGGATTTCCGCGGGCCGCGGGACTGCAGTACGTAGCAGCTTCTGAACGCGACGAATCGGTGCAACCCGATCCAATCTTTGGAACCCCGATTCGAATAGCGGACTGCCTGACGGATGCCTATATTGAAGGCAGCGAAATACCAACGACGCTCCCCAGCTGGGTTGGCAAAAAAGTCGATCTCCCCGCCGAAGCGCGAGGAAATCTCCTCGCATCCCTGAATAAAACCCTCTCCGACAAAAGCCGAATCGAATGGCTCAATAAAGGAAGTTCGAGTATAGACCCCTCGATGACTCCGGAACTCTTCACAGAGGCAGAGAAATTGGCGTTCGCTGACAACCCGGACGCTAGCCCAAAGCCTTAGTAACGATCTGGCGCGCCTGACCGGCGAAGAACTCTACACTTTCTGGATTGGCGAGAGCCGAAAGATTGCCTGGATCGTCTCCCCGCAACGCACGCTTTACCGTCAACTCTGATAACTTATTATTTGTTGTCCTGGGCACGGCCGGCGCCTGGATAACTAGAGACGGAGCATAGAAAGCATTTGCCGCCCGGAGCGCGCTTTTAATCTCGGTCTCAAGCGCAGCTTCCAGTGTATCATCCGGAGTCAGCACAACAAACAGCACAATCTTCTCACTTGTAGCGTTCGCCGGCGTGTAGCCAACCGCCAGAGCCGATACTATCCGCGAAATCGACCCGAGCGCGGCGTATATATCCGCCGTGGCGACTCGCACACCAGCCGGTTTGAGGGTCGCGTCCGAGCGCCCCAAAAAGAGCAATCCACCATGCGGAGTCTCTTTCAGAAAATCTCCGTGTCTCCACACTCCTGGAATGTCCGCAAAGTATGCAGCTCGGTACGCCGAACCATCTGGGTCATCCAAAAAGCACACAGGCATAGAAGGGGCTGGCGATGCACATACCAATTCCCCTTCCTCACCCACTACAGGAGCGCCCTCGGCTCCTACTACTCTCACGTCGTACCCTAAACTTTTTGACTGCACTTCACCTCGAACTACTGCCTTGAGTGGGTTTCCGAGCCCAAAGCATCCGATGATATCAGTGCCCCCTGAGATACTCTGAATCCATGTGGGCTTAATTGAGCGCGCGATATAATCGAACTGGCTCGGGTACAGCGTCGAACCAGTTGAGAGTATGGCTCGCATCGAATCAAATTTGTACCGTTCACACGGGCGCACGCCCTGCTTCTCGATCGCCCCCAAGAACGCGGCGCTTGTTCCAAAATGAGTGATGTGCTCCCGGTCCGCCATGCGCCACAAAATATCACCACCTTCAAGCAGCGGATCACCATCAAACATCACTAAGGTTGCCTCACACGCGAGCGCGCTGACACTCCAGTTCCACATCATCCAAGATGTGGAGGTTTGATAGAACACCCGGTCACCCGGGCGAACATCGGCATGAAGTATCATTTCCTTCTTGTGTTCAAGGAGCGTGCCCCCGGCACCGTGGACAATCCCCTTCGGCTTTCCGGTCGTCCCCGACGAAAACATGATGTACAGCGGGTGCATGAAAGAGAAACGACGAAACGTCTGTGGCGGCGCTACCTTTTGAATCACCTGGCGATACTCTACCGCTGCACACCCCGGCGGTAGCCTTAAGAGTGCCGCCGATTCATCTCCATCACCCACACAATCCACGGTGATAACCAGCCGAAGCGATGGAGCTTGCGCCACAAGTTCCTGAATCGTTGGCCTGAGATCGACCACGCTACCTCGCCAGCGATACGAGGTCGCAGCTATCAGAACGGTCGGCTTCACTCTGTCGACCCGGCTTCTGAGGCCCTGCACCTGGTAATCCGTTCCGCAGCTTGCCCAGGCCGCACCCAACGAAGCAGCTGCTGCCATGCAGGTGACCGCCTCTGGCACATTGGGCATATAGGCAAAGACACGGTCAAACTCCCCGACGCCATGCTCATGCAGAACCGCTGCCACCGCCGAGACTTCACGCTTTACGTCACGCAGCCGATACTCGCGGCGACGAGCCCCCTCAGACCATGAAACAATTGCAAGGCGCTGATCATCGCCACTCAGGAGATTTTCGGCCGCATTGAGCGAAAATCTAGGAAACCACGTACGCGCAAGTGGAGTCGGCCCCTCTTGGCTAGAGAAGAGCGGCTCGAGATCTCCCTCTCCTTTTATTCCAACAAAACGAAGGATCTCAGGCCAAAATTTCCCCGGCTCCCGAACCGCCCATTCGTGAAGATCCTCGGAGGCACGTGCCGTGAAAACTCCAGCAGCCGATACGTGCTGCATAAACCGAGCGAGTGCGCATGATGATCGCAGCTCCTCGGAGGGCCTCCACACTACCTCTGCATTTGTCTGCTCATTCATACCGACCCATTATCTCACTTGAGGTGTTGCTATTGCCAGGCATACTAAAGAAACTGAGACACAGAAAGAAAAAAACACCGGGGTCGGTTTTTTGCATGGGCAAAGGAATCGGCCTAGGCGTCACAAAGAAATACAAGATACCACCAGCGTGGCTAAGAAACGCTCCACGAGCCCCGAGAATAAACTTTTTATGCTACCTTTAGTGCGCGGCGCACAAAAGTAAAATGACTACTGCAGCTATCTATATGCGTCGCGCGTTAGAACTCGCCGCTCAGGGGGGACGCGGTGTCATGCCCAATCCTATGGTCGGCGCCGTGATCGTTCATAACGAGCAGATAATCGCAGAGGGGTATCACCAGGTCTACGGTGGGCCACACGCTGAGGTGAACGCAGTCCGAGCAGTGCGAGACCCGCTACTTCTTAAAGCATCCACGATGTATGTAAGCCTGGAACCGTGCGCTCATTTCGGGAAAACCCCCCCGTGCGTTGATCTGATTATTGAGTCGCAGATACCTACTATCGTTGTGGGATGCCGAGATCCATTTCCCGAGGTTGCCGGTCGTGGCATCGCCAGACTTCGCAACGCCGGTGTTCACGTAACCGAGCCTGTCTCTTATACACATCT
>OMII01000196.1 GCA_900299055.1 Pseudomonadota bacterium
AAGAAACCTCCGTCTCAGTAGACTATGGGCCCAACGAGCCGATGAGCTGTCGACAATCGCAGGACCTGGCTCTCTTGCCGCACTTCTTCGCTCTGCACACTTTGCAATAGAAAGTCTACTCAGCGAGCCGTGCGCTAATCCTTTCAACGAAACCTGTCGAGACCTGCATAAGGTCTACCTCAAATCTACCCAACGAATTGTAAGAGAAGTTGCACGGAATGGCTGGGAATTTCCAGAGCTCGCGCCCAGTCGCTATCGCTTCTCAAATACCGACGCCCAACAACTTCGGAATCTGCGCGACTGGCGCCTCAGCCTCGACTCATCTACTGCCACACATGAGCTCGACCGACCCGGCCTCGGACTACCTGCCGTAGGGTGTCGCGAGGGATGGAGTGACGACGCCGGAGCTCTCGCTGGCCTCTCGATCTGTTCGCCAATTACATTCATCATCACCTTCGAGCGGCCGACCAGCGAGGACCGCCTCACCGCGCACCTGTCGGCCGTGAACGCCTATGAGCAGGAGGTCTTCGAGACGCGTTCAACGGCTGTGCCGGTCGCCGCAGCGACAACTGCAGCGCTCGAGACTCTGCTGAAAGGCGCTGACGAAAGTTCCATGAGTGCTCGACTGTGGTGTCTTAGCAAACCAGAGCGAACAACTACCATCGCACTCGGCATTACCAGCTCCCCGACGCTACCCTCTGCATTCTCCCAAGGCTTTAACTTCGTCGCTGCGACGCCTGAGATGCAGTCCGCTTTCACGCCATGTGTTTATAATTCCGATAGTGGCCAGCCGCTCACCAATGCAACTGAACTTCTCCGTCTGCTCCGAGCTCTTGTTGCCCCGAAACATGGCGCACCGATTGAGCAAGCTCCAATTCGCATTGTTCCCTTCGTCTCAGGCAAAGAAGCCGTTGCCATGGCTCGTAGTATGGCAGCTCGGATCAAGCGCCACACTAACAGAGCCACGCGCGCGCCAAACCAACCCACGACGTTTTCTCTACCCGCAATCGGCGTCAATACAGTCAACGCCGATCCTGCGACAGTCCGTGACCTCTCGCGGTATGCAGACGACTTACATACGTCTTTCACCGAAACCTCGGATCAAAGCAGCCTTCTCGAGCTACTCCCCGAAATATTGCATCAACACCGCGCAGGGGTAGCAGACGGTCAAGCGCACACCATCCCAACCTCGAACGATTCGGCTCCCGCAAGCGAGCTCTCTGTATCTCCAGTCATGTAATTTCTCTTGGTTTGCGTTCTCGAAATCTGGAGCACTCTTGTCGAACAGGCTCTTCTTTCTGAGGTTCTCTCAGCGTCACCTTTAGGCTATGTATAGCGTACACCTAATGAGGTCCATCTATGAGTCACGCACATATCGCGCAATTTTCCGCGGAGTCACCGAACGCATCCTCAGCCACACCTGCAATCGACGCCGTGAAACACCTCACGGATCAGCTGTCCGTAGTTGATCAATCCGTCTGCTTGCAACTAATCACAGCCTCCAACGCTGGCGTGGCGGCTGCAGCCCTGCGGTCGTTAAGCCCAGAAGCTGCCGGCAACCTTTTTTCCGCCCTGCCTGCAGATGTCCAAGAGAGCATCTCGCTCGAGCTGCCGCCCGCCGTGCGTAACCAGTGGATGCTCAATCTATCGTTTGCGCCAAACACTGTGGGCAGGCTGATGGAAGCTCCTGTCGGGATATTCTCCCCGGATACGACCGTCGCCTCTGCGGTTGAGAAGCTCCGCGAACTCATAAAGCGAGACTTCATCACGTACGTATATGTTGTTGACGACGTCAAAGTACTGCGCGGGCTAGTAGTGATGCGCGACCTTCTATTCGCCGACCCCGCCACTACGCTCGGAGATGTGATGCTGACCTCGCCATTCACACTATCGCCCGACACGCCACTTATGAGCGCCATGAGAGAGGTGCTCGTCAGACACTACCCGGTATACCCAGTTACCTCCGCCAGCGGCGAGCTCCTCGGGCTGGTCCGGGGCTATCGACTCTTTCAGGCTCAGGCAATCGAGATTAGCGCTCAAGCTGGAAGCATGGTCGGTGTCGAAAAGGGCGAGCGAATTACAACTCCGCTCTTCACAGCGTTCAAGTACCGCCACCCATGGCTTCAACTCAATTTGCTCACCGCATTTGTCGCCGGAGCTGTGGTTAACTTCTTTCAGGGCACTATCGACCAAATAGTCGTACTGGCGGCTTTCCTGCCTGTGCTGGCCGGCCAATCGGGCAACACTGGGTGCCAAGCGCTTGCGGTAACGCTTCGCGGCATGACCCTCGGAGAGCTCGAAAATACTAAGGTTTCAAGGCTCATCATGAAAGAGGGTCTGCTAGGTCTCTGCAATGGGGTACTCGTTGGACTCTCCGCCGCCACAGGAATGTATTTGCTCGCGAGTTCAGAACAGCATCCGAGCGCCCTACTACTGAGTGGAATAGTTTTGTTCGCAATGGTGGGAAGCTGCTTTATAAGCGGACTATCTGGCTCACTTGTCCCTCTCATCCTTCGAAAAGTGGGGGCAGATCCGGCTACCGCGTCTAGCATTTTTCTTACGACCGCAACCGACGTGGCAAGTATGAGCCTCTTGCTCGGCTTGGCGACCTTGCTAATGCTCTAGCACGTTTAGTCTATCGCCCGAACTTCGAGACGACCTCCAACAACGTCCGAAATGAATGTACCTGATCTCCAAATACGAGCTCCGTCTTTGCCTGCATCTGCGGCGCTGTCTCCTTCAGATAACGCTCATAACTCTCCATCGACGGTGCCGTGTACTGCACGGCGTACGTTTTCCCCCCCTGCTCAAAAGCGTGCACACGAACCAGAAGAGCCTTGTTGAAAAACCCTGTCGCAAGCATCTCTGGAATATGAGACGACTCCATCCACTGGAGCCACTCCTCGAGAATCTCGTCTGACACATTCACCGTGACGTTGTATACAACTTCGGACATATCCCACCTCTCATCCGCTGCTAGCGGGCGCAACAACTACCCGAGGTCTCCCCTGCGTTTGCTGAGAGCTTACGGTCAACTGAGAAAGCGCCGGCTCCTGAAATCACCAAAGACAAACACGCGCCTATCACCAACAGGTGATATTCGAAGCCTTCTCCCTGTTGCACACCAAACCAGTTCATGAAAAATCCATTCTGTCCGTGCGCCATAAGCACCGCTCCAGCCATGACGACAGCTAAGCTTGCCGCACAAAATCGAGTCATGAGGCCCGCGATCAGCGCGACGGCACCTACCGATTCAGCCATAATTACAAGCAACGCAATCAGCCACGGCAACCCGAGCTTTGTCGTCAACAGCTCCATCGTCGCATTAAAGCCGAGCCCCCCAAATACACCCAGCGTCTTCTGAAGGCCGTGCGGGAGCATCACCAAACCGACAGTCAATCGGGCGACGGTCGCCCCCACATTACAGTTAGTCTTCATCAAGGCAGTGCACGCGCAGACCATATATCCCCCTGTTACGTTTCAGAACCTGGCCAGATAGTGCCCGATAATACCGTCTTTTGCGACCCCTTAGTTCGTCGTACAGCCAGAGGAGTCCGAACCGCACAAACCGCGCCACTGACCGCCCGGGAGCTTTCCCCAAAACAGTTTTTTCACTACGATTGCACCTACTATGAAGCAGATATTAATTAACGCCCTCCACGAAGCCTCAAAACTCCCCCTCGAGGTGATCGAGAAGAACCTCGTACCGACAAAGGACCTTAAGCACGGGGACCTGGCGTTCCCCTGTTTTCTCCTCGCGAAAGACTGGGGTATGACGCCCCCACAATGCGCACAGCGTCTGAAAGAATCCATCGCTCTACCGACGGGATTCGAACGAGCCGAGCCCCAGGGTCCTTATCTTAACTTCTTCTTCGACCGGGCGAAGTCGATAGCCACTATTTCGAGTCAGGTTCGTTCCGAAGGTGCCGGCTACGGCGGCAGAACACACAAGGGCTCTATCGTTATCGACTATTCGGCGCCTAACATCTCGAAGCCGTTTCACGTTGGTCATCTCCGAACGACAATCATCGGCTTTTCCCTCTATAACCTTTTCAGGCAGCTCGGATTTACAACGATCGGAGTAAACCACCTCGGTGACTGGGGAACTCAATTCGGATTCGTATATGCCGGGTGTAAGATTTGGGGACGCCCTGGTGATACCATGAACGAGCTTGTTGGTCGTTACGTCGACGCAAATATGCTTCGCAAGGCCCAGGATGAAGGCAAAGAGCTCGACAAACCAAACGTCAACGAAATAGCGAGAGATTATTTTAAGCGCCTTGAGGCAGGCGATCCTGAAGCGAAGGAATTTTGGCAGTGGAACATGGACGTCTCCCTGGCGTACTACCATAAGACCTACGCACGCATGGGTATTTCTTTCGACTCATGGAACGGCGAGTCATTCTATTTCAAGTATTTTGATGAGATGACAAAGACGCTCAAAGAGAGTGGCGTTCTTGAGAACTCAAAGGGCGCACTGGGTGTCGACCTTGGCGAACCTCTCGGCTTCGCTCGACTCTTAACTGAAGATGGAAGAACGCTCTACCTCACTCGCGATGTAATCACAGCCGACTACCGTGAAAAGACATATCACCCAGAGAGGATTCTATACGTCGTTGGTGCTCCACAAACCCTACACTTCAAACAACTCAAAGGTATTATGGAACGCCTCAACCATCCAACGGCGCCAAAGATTACCCACATCCCGTATGGACACGTTCCCGGGATAAGCACTCGCAAGATGAAGAGCGATGCAAGCGATATATCGCTAGATGCGCTTCTAGAAGAGGCGCACGAGCGAGCAAAAGTCGCCTACGAATCTGAGGTCTCTAAGCGCCCCGAAGGAGTCGACGTCGATGCAGTAGCTGAGGCCGTAGGGCTTGGAGCTATTTATTTTAACTACCTTTCACGCACCAACATTAAAGAGTTTCATTTTAGCTGGGATGAAGCTCTTAACTTTAAGGGCGACACTGGCCCGTATCTCATGTATGCAGTCGCGCGCCTTTTTAGTATGGAAGAGCGTGCTCGCGCCGAAGGAGTCACGGCTTGCGACCACGCGGCAGGCGAACATCTTACAGAACCCGAGGCCTGGGAGATCGCTACGGCTCTCGCCAAGTATCCATCTGTTCTGGAGCGAACCGCGAGCGACTACGAACCATGCAATATTTGCAACTACGCCTTAGAGCTCGCTAAGGCGATCTCACGCGGATACGTTAAGCTTCGCGTTAGCGGTGAAACAAACAAAGACGTCGCGCAAGCTCGCCTTACACTTTTCGTCTGCGCCAGAACAGTGCTAGCCAGTGCTCTACAACTGCTTGGGATCAGACCGCTCGAACGCATGTGATGGCAGAGCTGGATCAATGCGGTCGCGGGCTGCAAAGATCCCTTCGTCATGGGCACAATGCGCACAACAGAAAAATCGTCCCTCGCTTTCGACTCCATGTCCGATAATTCGGCAGGAGCAATGCTCGCACTGAGGAGCAAGCTTCTGAATGGCGCACTCAAAGCTGTCAAAAGAATATGTGCGGCCCTCAATCGTAACCTGAAAGCACTTATCATACTCGTTCCTACAAGTGGCACAGATACTCATACACTCAATCCCTCACTGATGGGTGAAGTGTAGACAAGTTCCTCATTGTTTCTATGATATCCAACACAGCTTCCGCGCTACGAGAATCTCCCACATCTGCACTGCTGGGCTCGCAGAACCTTTTCGCTAGGTTGCCTACCGCGTCACGACCGACTCAGCTCGCCGCTACTAGTTGAATAGAAAGTTACAGTATAAGTCACTCTGTTCCTGCGAGGTTATTTTGGAGGCCCATCAATTGCACTTGTGAGAGCGACGAAGACCACAAAAGTTTTTTTGCAGGGCGCTTAAAAATTTCTTGAAAGTGTGTGCGCAGAGGCATACGATCAGAATTGCACCACATGGTGCTGATTGCTTGCTAGTCAAAATGGGACACTCGATAGTGCCCCACTTGGTGGCCGCCTGAGGTTCCTGGACCCCTCCAACCTCAGGCGGTTTTTATTTATAGCCACCTCTACATCTGAACCGGCCGCATAACTTCGGAATAAGCCGAACCAACGTAACAACCTGGTGATACTATGCAAATCGCCATCACGTCGTGGTCCGGCCGACCAGTGACGAACATTCTTTGACTAGTTATACGGTTAGCACGTAGACTGGCCCTCGAGCCTTCTGCTCTATCGGAATTGCAGGTCCTGTCATCAACAGTCCCCGTTTGACGTTTAGAAGAATGAAGATCACCCCAGACCTTCGGTCCGGGTTTTGACTGTGTATAGTAGATTGATAAGGATCTATGAAGAAACTTTTTATTGGAAATATTGCATACGCTACGTCCGAGGAATCACTTCGCGCGTTCTTCGAGGAGTTCTCTCCTCGTTCGGTTAAGATCGCAACGGACCGTGATACCGGCCGCTCGCGCGGATTCGGCTTTATCGAGATCGATGACGACGCACAGGCCGAGGCCGCGATAGAGACCCGCAACGGACAAACTCTTGATGGAAAGGCGCTGAACGTAAGTGAGGCTCGCCCTCGTGAAGACAGACCTCGCTCAGGTGGTTTCGGTGGCGGCGGACGTCGACCAGGTGGAAACGACCGTGGCGGAAGATCGTCGCGTGGCGGTTACTCCGGTGGCGGACGGTACTAACTAAACCGTTACGGTATCAAACAACACCCTCTAGACTCGAGGCGCTGCGTGCAGTCGCCAAAGGTTTAGAGGGTGTTTTTTATTCGATACACTCCCTCTGACGGACGTTGGTAGCAACGAAGGCTGCTACTCCTTGGCAGCCCGCTGCATCTCGCGCATCGCTTTGGCCAGGTCAGGATTATTCTTAAGAGCATCCAGCGCCGCCTGAGCCTTCGCAACCGATTCGGTTGCACTAACTATCGGCCCCCCATTTACTGATATATCCCCTGGCTTCATGTCTGCCGGGCAATCGCCTTTGTAAACAGCAACAATTGTCGTCTCGGTCCGTCCTGAACCAAAGAGTGCTGGCTTCATCTCCGAGACCATTGTGCCTCGATACTCCCGCTCAAAATCCCCAGTGAATGTGCCATCACTCACCATCGACGAACCTGCGATGGAGCACTCCGTGTGCAATCGATAACCGGCTCCGGTTTTCTCGACTGTATTCACAGGGCACATCCCCTTGGGACCTCCTTGGCTTACAAGGCCGCGCAATCCCTCCTCCGTAGAAGCATCGACACACTGTCGACTGACTTGCGACCCAGCGCCCCCTCCTACCGAGATAGTGGCCTCCCACAATCCCGCTTTCCGGGTAGGGAGTGACTCCGCCCACGCAGAGCCTACTAAAACAGTTACGACCACAAGCCCAGACACTAAACTAATCCTAATCATAAACCCTCTGAGAGAGACCCGCCTCTGACCCTAGCCATCTCTAGACCTCTCGTAAACGGGCAAACCGACGCCTGTGCAGCCTCAAGCAACGCAACCTGTCGATCTTTCTTGAGCTCGGCCGTCAAACCCTGTACCATCCGCCTTTTTTGCTCGCAGGCATGGCTCTCACCGAACAGGAACAATCAGCCCTAACGCACGAGGAAACAATATTCCTCACCGTCAAGCGCTCTATCTCCGATCAGATTACTCGAGCTGAGGACCGACTCTACCACGAAAATCAACGCGCCCGCGCTCTCACCTCCGAGATTCACGAGACCCGTAGAGCCGAAGACAAGGCACTCTTGGCCTCTGACGAAGCAGTGTCCCACGGCCTCAAGGACCACAAGCGAGAAGAGGTGGAAACTCTGCGCGTTCAGGCTAACAACCCATATTTCGCTCGTATCAAGTTAGAGGAGGAACTTTCAAACGGTTCAACAACTCTGATTGAGTACAAGCTTGGATTCTCAGCTAATACAGACTTGCGTATCGTCGACTGGCGGCGGGCCCCAATTTCAAAGCTCTATTACGAGTATCAGGAAGGCAGTGAATACGTCGAGGAAATACTAGGTCGCGAACGTGTCGGAAAAGTGCTTGAGCGGGTTCGCGTCGACATCGACAAAGGCTCTCTCAGGTCGATCGAAAATCGCTACGGCACCTTTGTCTGGGATGCGGTAACCGCGTCGTGGACAAACAAAGCGGGCCGACACCACAGAGGAAAATCAAACGAGGGTCAACTACCCGAAATCCTCTCCCTGATCACCGCCGACCAGTTCCGCTCGATAACCGTCGACGCGAATACCGCTGTCCTCATTCAGGGCGTAGCCGGCTCAGGCAAAACTACGGTGGCTATTCACCGGCTTGCGTGGCTTCTCCATCCCGACAACTCCCAGCTCACTGCAAGCGACGTGGGGATCGTGGTCTTAAGTCCCGCCTTACGTGCCTACATCGAAAATTCTCTCCCATCCGCCGGGCTCTCTGATATCTCTGTCCAAACCTACCACGAGTGGGCCTGGCGAAGTCTAAAGACGCTACCAGACGCAAAAGATATGCAGGTGTCGCGAAGTTCCACAGCCGCACCTCTGGGCGCGACCCGCGTGAAGCGATCTTTGGCGCTACTCAAGACACTCGAAAGCGCTGCCACACGCTCCGGTCACGGCACTACTCGATATGCTGACCTTCAGGCCGAGCTACTCGCAATCCTATCCAAGCCCGAGGAGATTCTCGCCAGAGATGACTCTCGAACGCTCTCCCGGGAGATAATTGAACTTGCGCTGCGCAGAACGCAGGAGAGCTTTGAAGAGGGTTTGCTGGACTGGGAGGATGACGCTCTCTTGCTGCGCTTATTTCAGCTCCACACTGGGGGCACCCAAACCAATGGAAACTCTCTTGGAACCTACGGGCATCTGATCATCGACGAGGTGCAGGACCTATCTCCTCTCGAGCTCGCTACTGTTATCTCAGCCGTCAAGGAGCACAAGGATTTAACGCTCGTTGGTGACACGGCGCAAAATCTCGATGTTACACAGTCCTTCCCTGGCTGGGACGCTCTGCGACGGCACTGGAATTTTAGTGAGGATATGTCACGCTACATATCACTTGAGGTAAGCCACCGATCGACTCTGCCAATAATGCGTCTTGCGGCTTCTATTCAAAGATCTGAATTACCTCGAACCGGCCGGCACGGTCGAACTCCGATCTGGTTCCATTGCCGCGATGAAAGCCAGGGCATCGAGCACGTTCTCAAATGGCTGATGAAGGCGTCTGAGCTGTTTCCGACAAAGATCGCCGCTGTAATCTGCGCCACACCCGAGGACGCAGCATTCGCTTTCAAAATGCTTCAGCCAACGTTTGGACCCCGTGTCCGCCGTGGTGATTCACACTCGTTCTCGTTGGAAGAAGGCATTCTCGTTACCGACGTTCGCCAAGTGAAGGGTCTCGAATTCTACTCGGTCCTCCTGTGGAATCCAACCTCCCACTCATACAGAGGCGACGAGCTTGGACAGAATCTTTTATACGTTGCAGTTACACGAGCCGAGGAGAATCTCTGCCTCGTGACCTGGAACCGCCCGTCAAAGCTGTTGCCATCCTTTGGCGCCTCACGCCTCATTCGATCTATGGATATGACAATCCAAGACGAGAGCCCCTCTGACTCAACCGCGGGCAACGATGATTGACCGATCCTGTAGCGATCTGTCCGAACTAGTATCACCGCCCACCGCTGGAATCATTTGTTGAGCCCCGCTCTTTAGTAGATTTGCACAAAGCCCTAGAATCCCGGCGCAGCGATTTTAAAATCATGAGGTTGCGGTATGAGCCCAATCACCAGCACAACAGCCATAGCCACCACGGTAACACCGAGCTTCGCCACTCTCGTTGGCGCCAAGATAGACGTTTCCCATCAAGACTGGCTACCGTGTCCAAACTTGGACGACGCATCGCCGCAAGTGATACGAGAAATTGAGGACCAGTTGAGCGCTCAGCTACCGAGTGGCGACACCCGCCTTGCCTACATAGGTCGCAACCGATTTGAAGCGCTTCCAGTGCGCGAGGCGCTACTCCTCGACCAGGACCGGCGCATCACTGAAGAGCGAGCGACGTTAACGTACCCTTCAAGGACTGGCCGGACCCTGGACCCCGCACTCGCCTCATGCGTGTTATTCGCTGGTACAGGTAGCCGCGATCTGGGCGAGCGAATCGCCACAAGACTCGGAGCTAAGCCGGGGCAGCTCCTGGTCGAGCAGTTCGCCAACGGCGAGTCTCGAATCGTGGTAAATGAGAGTGTCCGCGATAAGGATGTGTTCGTTATCCAAAGCGGGACCCCGCCCGTAAATGAGAGCTTTGTGGAATTAAATCTTACAGTCGACGCACTCAAGCGAGCCTCCGCTCGCAGTATCACTGCCGTAGTCCCTTATTTTCCTTACTCTCGACAAGATCGAAAGGATAAGCAGCGCGCACCAATCAGCGCTCGCTGGGCCGCTGATGTACATGAAATATCAGGCGTTAATCGGGTGGTGACAATCGATATCCACGCAGAGCAAATCGAGGGCTTTTTCTCTGTGCCGATGGACAATCTAGCCGGTTTCCCACTCATGGTGCCGCATCTTGCCAAGAGGTATGGAAGCAGCAAGATAGCGATCGTGAGCCCCGACGCAGGCGGAATGAAGCGCGCAGAAGCCGCAGGAGAGGCGCTTGCCCGACACCTATCGCGTTTTTCGGAAGAAGAGGGCTACACCATTGATGCTGAGATCCGTGTTGAAGGTATGTATAAACGCCGAGACAAGCCGGGTCATGTTGCCGAGTCTAAGCTTATCGGAGATGGCGATAGCATACGCGGCGCTACCTGCATTCTTGTAGACGATATGATCGACACAGGAGGCTCCTCGATTAAGGCTGCGCAATTGCTGCGGTCGTCCGGGGCCAAGAACATAGTTCTCTGTGCTACGCACCCAATATTCTCTAAGCAGTGTGTCGAGAATTTCAGAAAAGCCCCAGACGATGGGGGTGGGCGACTTATCGACGAGGTCGTTGTAACCGATACCATCCCCCTGCGACGCGGTCAGGGAGATCTGATCACGGTCATCTCGGTGGAGACGCTACTGGCGGAGGCAATCCGTCGCATCTGCAGCGGCGCCGGAGCTTCCCTGCGAGAGCTCCAAGGGTTCACCGGCTCTTTTGATAATTAGCATCTCAACAACATCGAGACGCTGATCTTTCCCCTTTTGGAGGCTGTCGAGTCTTGATACTCTCGCCGGTATCTTTATTCGTACGGAGTTCTTATGGTCCTTGGCTGGGTAAAATCAGTTTCGATTCTGTCGGTTGTTATCGGAACTCTCTCGCTTCTCTCAAGCGAAGCTGGGGCCGAGTCTGCCGCATCGATGGAGCGCGCCGCACGCAAGGCACTTAACGAACTGTACGAGACAACCCCTGGTGCTAAGGCACTCGCTGACGACGCTGTCGGCGTTTTGGTATTTCCGAGCATTGTAAAGGGCGGGTTTGTATTCGGTGCACAGTATGGCACCGGAGTTCTCTTTAAGGGCAATGAGGCTCACGGATACTACAGCACCGCATCGGCGTCATTTGGACTACAGGCTGGTGTACAAAAGTTCGGATATGCACTCTTCTTCATGACCCAGGAAGACCTCAGCTGGCTCAAGAAATCGAACGGCTGGGAGCTCGGAGTTGGTCCATCAATCACCATAGTAGACAAAGGAATCGCCTCATCCATCAGCACGACCACCGCGCAAAAGGGCGTGTATGCCTTCTTCTTTGATCAGCGCGGCCTCATGGCCGGCGTGGGACTACAGGGGACTAAAGTCACTCGGATTATCCCAGACTAGCGATATAACGGCAGCTTTTGGCAAAAATACCGGTGTACCCAGCTACGTAGCCTGGTATATACTTGCGTATGGCTCCTGTAACTATCGAACACCCTCTAGATTGGGGTTATCACTACCAGCTAGTGTTCGTATACACCCCCGGGACACGACATTTCGCAGGCCGAATTGTGGGTCCAATCGGAACCACTGGCCGCGTCGAACATCATCTCGTTCAACTCATCTCTCTTTCGGTAGCAGGTGAATCGCTGAAGTTTCATCGTCGTAAAGACGGATCGCCATCCCTATCTCTCAATCTTCCACCCTCCGCCAGCGCCACTTTTCCGGTCGAGATTCGCCTTGGTGGCAGCTCGGAGAAGCAAGGAGAGCTCTTTGGTCGCTATCGAGTAACGTCAAAGGGAGTTGAGTACGGCGAGGTCTTTCAAAAGCTCACCGTCTTGGAGACGAGAATGCTGGCCAACGAGAAGCTCCACCGCTGGTTGCCGTATCCAAGAACTCCACTCAAGCCGCCCATTCTCAGGACCGACCTGCATACCCACAGTTCTGGGCAGGTATCGTCTGCAGGGCTTATGGAGATAGCGCTGCGAAATAAAATCCCCTACCCGACAAGACTCCTCGGCGCGCTCGGAATCCCGTTCTCTCGGGAAGATGTCTGCATGACTAAGCGCTACTTCTACGCCCCAACTGACGGTCCCGAGATAGGCAACATCCCAGCCGAAGAAGAGGCGGTTCCTCTTGATTCTCTCTCAACTCACAGCAGAAACGTCC
Source organism: Pseudomonadota bacterium (assembly GCA_900299055.1). GTDB lineage: Bacteria > Bdellovibrionota_C > UBA2361 > UBA2361 > OMII01 > OMII01. Next base: position 12,524 of record OMII01000196.1, read on the forward strand.
TGGCTGCGGCGATGTCAGTGCCACCCGACAGGCAGGTCACCTTTGGCGACTTAGAGGTGTCTGTATATCGATTTCGAACTCCTATAGCTAAGGCGCCAGCGCTTGCCAAAGATCTGCTCTACAAGTACGCAGAAGAGTACGCGCAGCAAGGCGTTCAGTATGCGGAGATCACCGCCTCTTCTACGAGCTTTCTTATTCCCGAGCACCTCGCACTTATCCATGAAAATCTTCCCACGATCGAGGCCGAGACTGGGGTCAAAATCAGATTTCTCGCCGGCCTCGCCAGGAACCTCCCAGACGAACTACTCGCTCGGGAAGTTGAGAAACTCACAATCATGGGCAAGAGCCCATATATCGTTGGCGTAGATTTTGTTGGTTTTGAGGATAACAAGGTCGAGGACCTCGAGCCGCACATTCAATCGATCGCGGCTTGGGCCAGTAAGAACGACCCTGAGTTTACACTCCGAATACACGCTGGCGAGAACAGAAAAAATCTTGGGAATGTTCGTGAATCGTTGCGACTAGCGCAAAAATATCGAATGCGAGTGCGTATCGGTCACGCCGCTCACGGTCTTGATCAGCAGGCGCTGGAGATCGCGGAGTCTCTCGCAAAAGATAATTTAGTCATGATCGAGTTCAACCCCGACTCGAACCTAGCCCTCAACAACATCGACACTGCTGAGGAGCTCGAGATGGTTCAGTGCCTCAACCGCTCCATTCCGTTTGTTGTGTGCTCAGACGCAGGTGGATTGTTTCAAACTGACATCTGGCAGATAGATGATACAGCATCATTTGCAGGACTCAAGGAGCACCACTTCGACATAATCGCCAAGCATGAGAACGATCATATACAACGAGAATCAAGGCGATTTCAGCGAAAGATGGAGAGCCTTCCCGATAACTATCTATCCCAAGTGGCGGCACGCATAGCGGAGCTACCAGCACTAAAGGTGAGCAGCAAGCATGCCAATCCAGCGATCAAGAGGGCTTTTGAAGAACACCTCGCGGCCCTTGGAATCGAGTTCTCTCAACCAAGTATTGCCCAGGCGACTCATGAAAAACGACCGATTCTAATTCTCGGGGCTTCCGGAGCGCGCTGGTGGGATAAAATATCGCCAGACCACCACACGCTTATCACCGAACTACTGTCTGGCCTAGTATCGGCTATTGACCCACGCGCTGCGTTTCTTATGATCGGCCGCCCCAAGGACGCGGGAATCACAACCGCCCTATCTTCGGCTGTTATTCAGCACAACACCTCTCACTGCATCGAGGATCAAATCTCGCTTATAAGTGCCACCGTACAGGCCGACCAGACTCGTCAGTCATTTTCGCCCGGCCTTACCCATGTGCTACCACTATACGGCGGCCTTTTTACCGTGCCACATCAACTCGTCGACTACGTGGCCGCTCTCGGGGGCATGGTGATCTTTATCGGAGGTGGCACCTTCGTGCGTGACGCTATCCTTGTCGCGCGCGAGCGGAACGTTGCGTTTGCGCTTATGTATGGCCCAGCTGGCGCGTCTACGGATAAGGCTGTTATGTTTTCAAGAGACCGGCAGTTCACCGACCTTGCAGGGCTCCTTGCGCTGATCCGACAGCACAGACCTGATCTGCTGCGCTAAAAAGAACCGTCCAGTGCCTGAGACTTTCTCCCGGATGATGGTTATCTCACGTTAAATCAATGCCTTGTGCGATTTAAGGGCGAAGCGTGGAAAACTCCTCGTAAAAGGCTTAGTCTCTCCAAGCTCTTTTCCCCTTTTCATACGGGTACTCAGCGCGACAAGCGCAAGGTTTTTCATCCTGGGCGTAAGCCCATACTTTTTTAAGGGGATTGGTATGAGAGGACTTTTGTTTCTCTGTCTCGTTACCGCGTCGGCTCAGATGAGCTTGGCGCAGACTCCAGCGGAACCACCGTTCCGCATGGAACTGGTCCAGAACCTCGGCGTGTCTTTTGAGGGTCCACGAAACTGTTGGTCGATTGTGAATACGGGTGGAGGCACCAAGGTGGCCTTCATTGATTCCGCCGGATCAATGCTGGCCTATCGACTGGTGTCGTGGGATACCACCAACCCAGCCGAGCTCGCCGTGCGGGACGGTGCACTAATGGTGAAGTACCTGGGTCGAACGTATCAGTTTGCTCAGCAGGTACGCTACGAACACCGACTGGTGGTAGCACCTGTGACACGAGTGTACCAGGGACTCATCTTCCAGTGGCCTCACACCCAGCATGAGTGGGTTCAGGTTGCTGTACCAGTGTACGGGCCTCAGTGGCAGGAAGTACTACCGCCGCCAACTCTTAATGGTACTCCCAGAGAGAGCTCGGCGCCCGTGACTCCCTCAACGGCACCATCAGGACGACAAAGAGCGCCTGATACGACCACTATGACTTAGTGGTTTTAAGGGTTTTCAACGCTCGCGCTGAAAACCCGCCTTATGTGGGAATTATCCGCCAGTCGTTCGCTGTGTTTATGCGCATCGCTCGTAGGAGCCTGCCTGTCGAAGCGCACGTAGGGACTCCAAGATATGTCCTGCATCCATCTTGATCATCAGGGAGGCTCTGCGGACCAAGTCAGTAAGGCGCTCCGCCTCTCTCCAGTTTCGCTGATCTGTAGCACGCTCGAGGTCTGCTACAAGGCATCGCTGCCTGCGCACTACCTCGCGGTAGGACTCCATACGGTGTGACAGCTCCCGGTCTTTAAGCGCCAATGGCTTTACCGCTGCAGCCGCTCCGGCGATCGCTACATCGAGAGCGTTAAGCGCCTGATTAATCTTGAGAGTTGCATCTGCTTTCATAGGGGCTTTTCGTATCGCCTAGCACAACCAATTCACAGATATATATCCACCCGCAGCCACTCGTTGCTTCACACTAATTTAAGCGTGTTGGTATGGAGAAGTGCGACAGGTGCGATGCGGGCGCCCTGTACAAGATCCCATCGACAGTCATCTTACCTGCCGTTCTTAGGTCATCTCTGCCGCTGTTGCGATATCCTTCGCTACGGCCGTGGCTACGAGAGCACTAGACGAGATACGCGTCATCCCAGAAGACGATGGACTCAACACCGAGTTGGTGCGCTTCCCCATTTACAAAGTCGCCGATAAAAGTTGCGGCCCGATCACGCTGAGAGGCTAACTCGTTAAGATAGTCTTGTGTAGATTTGATGTAGACTGTCGCGCCCGTATCGAGCGAGAGCTTTGCGTAATACAGCCCACTATCCTCGTAGCAGTCCGCTTCTCCGATTAAGGTATAATCGACAACATGACCTGATAAGGTATCCCGACCACTGATCATCTTCTGAATGTCTTCCATGGTGCTCTCACGTTAAAAGTGAACCAGCCTTACTGACGAGGTTCTAGTCGGTGGAGCATCCGTAGACCTAAAGAGCTTTTCGCTGTACTCAACCGTCGAAACTTTGACGCTTCCTCTGCCTGGCTAGCCATCTGCTGGCAAACGATGCCATTTTATAGGGGCGCTTGTTTCACCTTGCTCGAACTAGAACGACGTACGACAATCTCCGGGTGATTCTTCGCCCCACGGATACTCAAAAAAAACTAACCTATACTGCGGCACAACACTCCGCAGCTCGCACCCCGCACTTTGTTTTCAACCAACTCATTCCCTACATCGGAAACAAGCGCAAACTCCTGGGTCTGATAGAACAAGCCTTACCCGTCGCCGCTCGGGCTCACGGAAAAACGTTTCTAGATCTCTTCGCGGGAAGCGGCGTGGTGTCGCGCTATGCTAAATCTCTTGGCTATCAGGTACTCTCGAACGACTGGGAGCCCTACGCCCGAGTTATCAACGGCTGCTACATAGGCACCAATCGCGCTCCCCGCTTCAAGAAATTAGGTGGATATGAGGCGGCGCTTGGCTCGCTGAACGACTTGCGCCCATGTTCTGACTGGGTGACAAAGCACCTCTGCCCTCGCAGTGATACACATTTTGATGTGAGCAGAGATCGAATGTTTTATATGCGCAAGAATGGTAGACGGATTGACGCCATTCGAAATGCGATCCTTGACTGGAAAGAGTCGGGGCTCATTACCGAACACGAGGAGATCTGCCTCTTAGCCCCACTACTCTATCAAGCGTGCTACAATAGCAACACAAGCGGAGTATTTAAGGCGTTCCACAACGGATGGGGTGGCAGGACAGGCACAGCGCTCTACCGCATCGCGGGAGATCTCACACTCTCTCCAGCCGTGTTCTGCGACAACGGCCTACGAAACAAGGTCTTCTGCGAGGATGCCCAAAAGCTGGCTCGCCGCTTGAGCGGCTCGGCAGTCGACGTCGCATATCTCGACCCTCCGTACAATCAGCACCCCTACGGCAGCAACTACCATGTCCTCAACTCAATCGCCCTTTGGGATAAGCCCGTTGTAGGCACCACGATAGCCCATGGAAATAAGTCAGCGATTCGCACAGACTGGCGCTCACAACGTCGCAGCGCCTACAACTACGCTAAAGAGGCAAGTCGAGCCTACCAACAACTTCTCGACACGCTTAATGCCCGCTTCATTCTGACCAGTTATAGCACCGATGGGTCTATTCCGTTGGACGAGTTACTACGTGCCAACACACAACGGGGTCAGACAACTTTGGTTATGCGTGGATACAAGCGCTACAGAGTCAGCAGTCAGCGTTTTTCAGAAAAGCCGATGAATGTCGAATTCATTATTGTCACCGACACAACTCGACGGCCACGAGCTTCAGTTGAATCGCTGCTTCGCTCCATTCAAGCACAGGAGCGACAAGTTCTCTCAGCTCATCCAGAAATCTGTCGTTGAGACGCTACGCTTGGAGTTCCTTTAACCTTTGACGGAAAAACCCCAAGCGTAGCCTTATCTAGAGCGCCTTGGCGAACGCCTCCCACAAGCGGTCAGTCACGCCAGTCATCGCCTCTGGATGCCCCTGCGTCCCTACACAGAAGGGATGGTCGCAGTGTTCAATGAACTCCGCGATTCCATCCTCACTCCTTCCTACGACTCTAATACCAGTACCGGGCGAAGCGACCGCCTGGTGATGGATAGAGTTCAGAAGAATCTCTGTTGTGCCAAGGATGGTACCGACCTTACTACCCGGCTCAAGCACCACCTTGTGGCAATGTTTAGCCAGATAGCTGTAGATCGTTGAGTTCTCCGCTCGGTGCGAGACCTCGGAAACATCGGGCAAATGCTGAATCAGCGTTCCTCCCAACGCCACATTTAACACCTGCGCGCCCCGACAAATGGCCAAGATCGGCCGCCCGTCTCGAACGAACTCACGCACCAGCGCTAGCTCAACACTATCTCTGTCGGTTGACCCCTTATCGGTCTTGTTATGCCTCTCAGCGCCATACAGAGCCGGATCGACATCTACTCCGCCAATAAGCAACAACCCCTGCACGGACAGCATGATCTGCCGAATCCATGCCGTAGTGACCGTGGGCGGCAGTAGCACCGGAAACATATCGTGCTCAAACAGCTTCTGCAGGTACGTCTCGCGGACGAATGCTTCGGCATCCGTCCCCTGACCAGACGTAGCCATCGGTACAAGTACTCTCTTCATCACAAGAACCTTTCATGCAAACAAGGAACTCCAAACGTTACGAGGTAAAGGGGCTTACTACCCACTTCTCTCGAAACGCTCTGTAACGCTTCTACTCGTATTCACAGTGAACTCTCATCATACAGAACCTATATCACTAACCAAGGCCTGCGTCTTAGCGGTGGCATACGTGCGAGCTATGACGCAACTACGACACTGGAGCGATTCGGCCGCTACGAAAACCTCTCAGGTAAAAGCGCCACCACAGGCGCAAACGCTCACTACCGAGTGGCATGACGTTACCGTTGCGACGGAGTATGCTTCTACGATGGTGCCCAGAGCCGGACTTGAACCGGCACGGTATTGCTACCCCAGGATTTTAAGTCCTGTGCGTCTACCAATTTCGCCATCCGGGCGGAGAAACGAGTCGAACGACTCACCTAAAAGCCTATCACTAAGCTTCTCGTCTTTAAAGGGCGCTGTTATCCTTTTGGGGCTACCTCAGGCATGACCACCCGAATATGGACATCACGAAGAGCCTTCTCGCTGGGCACACTTGGGGCTCCCATTAAAAGGTCTTCCACACTCTGCGCCATCGGGAACGCTATTACATCTCGAATTGCGTCCTCTTGAGCCAGCAGCATCACTATACGGTCGATTCCCGGCGCAAATCCGCCATGCGGAGGGGCACCGAACTTGAATGCCTTGATCATGCCACCAAACTTCTCGTCAACATCGGCCTGAGAATACCCGGCGATCTCAAACGCCTTGTACATAATCTCCGGCTGATGATTACGGATCGCACCACTGGAAAGCTCATATCCGTTGCAGACAATGTCATACTGATATGCCTTTATGTCGAGCGGATCCTGCTCTAACAGCGCCTTCATCCCACCTTGGGGCATCGAAAACGGGTTGTGACTGAAGACGATCTGTCGAAGTTCCTCGTCCCACTCGTACATCGGAAAGTCCGTCACCCAACAAAAATGATAGCCACCCGAAAGCAATCCAAAATCATCGCCAAGCTTTGCTCTCAATTTACCGAGGTGCGGCAAGATCTGACGCGGCTTACCGGCGCCGATGAAGACAACTTGCCCAGGCTTGAGCCCAAGCGCGCTGATTAACGATTCCTGCTCAGCCGGACTCACAAACTTCGCGATCGAGCCGCGCCATCCAGTCTCTTCGTAAATCAGATACGCAAGTCCCTGACCACTCCACTTTTGGAACAGCTCGATAGTATCATCGAAGTATTTGCGTGCCGGCGGAGTCATAACCGGAAGAGGCATGGCAAAGATACCACCCTTATCACTCAGCACATTCTGAAACACCTTAAATGAGGAGTCAGAGAATACAGACGTCACTTCGTTGAGCCGCAGTGGATTTCGAAGGTCAGGCTTATCCGAGCCGAAGCTTCTCATCGCCTCGGCGTATGGTATTCGTACGAAGGGCGCCGGAGTCACGACATCTTTAGCAAACGTGGTGAAGACGCGAGACAGAAGCTGCTCTCCGACTGTGAAGACATCTTCCTGTTCAACAAAAGACATCTCGATGTCGCACTGGTAAAACTCACCCGGCGATCGGTCGGCGCGCGGATCCTCATCGCGAAAGCACGGCGCTATCTGGAAGTAACGATCAAAGCCCGACACCATCAAAAGCTGCTTAAACTGCTGCGGTGCTTGCGGTAGTGCAAAGAATTTACCTGGATGAAAACGAGAGGGCACAAGAAAATCGCGCGCGCCCTCTGGCGAGCTGCTCGTAAGAATCGGCGTCTGAAACTCACTAAAACCCATGCCTGTCATGATCTCTCGGATCTTACTAATGACCCGCGAGCGAAGAAGGATATTCTCATGCACCTTCTCTCGTCGAAGGTCGAGAAACCGATAGGTAAGTCTGGTCGGCTCGGGAGCCTTATCGTCTTCAGCAATTTGAAAAGGCAAAACCTCGGCCGAGGAGAGAACCTCAACGGATTGGCAATGTATCTCAACCTCTCCGGTCTCGATCTTTGAGTTGACCATCGCCGTGTCACGTCTTCGCACTACACCCGTGACTTTTACCACGGACTCAACGCGAGCACTTTGAATCTCCTCGACACCGCTGCTGTTAAAGACTACTTGCGTCTGCCCATAATTGTCGCGAAGGTCAACAAACACCAACCCTCCATGATCTCGCTTGCGCAAAATCCATCCCGAAAGAGTAACTGTCTGTCCATCGTGCGAGGCGCGAAGTTCGCCGCAGGTATGAGAACGATAAATACTGGTAAGATATGAGGACATCAAAAATCCGAAAAATACGTACAAAACGTGTGTCCCCGGTATACTACGAAACCACGGCCCCGTCACGAGGCATGAATTCAAGCTCTTAGCTGTATTTTTTGCGAATAATCGCCGGTTCTATCGACTAAATAGCCGTGAGGCCGTATCCAGAGCGACACCAAGCGGCGCTAATACCATCGCCGACGTACCCCGCGCGTCAGCTCCCTCAAAGGTTACCTGAAGTTGCCGGCCACGATGGCCATCTGAAACCTCAGCAAGTTCGCGCATAGAGACGTCCCCGCGATCATGAAACCCAAGCCTCACACTAAACTCTGCACTTGCTCCTGCAAGTGTCCGAAACACTCGGGCCCTTATCGTTTCATCCGATCGCTTCTCAAACAAGAGCCAGCCGCTCCCCATGCACTCATCAGACACGGCTCTCGGTTCTGTAAATTGATATCCGGTGCCGGTCTCCCGGCAGCAAACGCTCACCTCTCGCCCAGGATCGCCGAGAAACGCATAGCTAAGGGCACAGAGGCCATCGATGCCGGCCTGTTCCAAAATCAAGGTAGAGTAGCGCCGTAGACTAGGGCGGGCGAAGCGAGAATCCGAAACACTCGGACCATTCTCTGGCAGACGATCTTCAGTGATGAGCATACCCTGCCCCTCAAAACCCGAAAAAACCGACGTAAGACGAGATGAAGGCAACCGACGCCTCCTCTCCTCACATATAGTTTCGATGCTCGATTCAATCGAACGATTCGTGGCCTCTAAGGGCTTTAGACAGGCTGGACTCTGCCTTTATCGTCCAGCTAACCTCTTGATCCCCAGAGCGATCGATTGTGCGGCCTCAAGACCGCGGGGCTCGCACGACGCCTCTTTCATAGCCCGATAGGTCTCTGGCGAAAGTACAGACTCGAGTGCCGACGTCAGTCGCTGTCCGAATTGAGGCTGATTCTCTTCGACAACGATAGCTTTATGCAGATTCGCCAAAGCCCTCGCATTATCGCTTTGATGCGTACCTTGTTGAAACGGGTACGGAACAAACACAGCTGGGCGGTTCACACACGAAATCTCCGCAACGGAACTGGCGCCAGCCCGACTGATAATAATGTCGCTCCACTCGTATGCTCCCGCCATATCATCAATAAAGGAGACCACCGAGGCTTTTACTTTTGCGGCCCGGTATGAATTGAGAACGAGATCTACATTCTCCTGCCTACACTGATGCACCACCTCAACGCCCCGAGAGCTCAACAAAGCGCCGAAATGGGCAACTGCCTCGTCTAACCCGCGCGCTCCCTGGGATCCTCCCAATACGAGCAGACGGGACGGAGCTCCGGTCCTCACCGCCGCTCTATCGACCGCCTTTAACTCCGGCCTGACAGGATGTCCAGTAAACTCGACAACCGCTCTACCCTTGACTGTCGTCTCGCGAAACGATACCGACATTCGATCGGCCACATAACCAAGCACTCTATTCGCCATACCCGGATGGAGTTCGGCCTCATGGGCCCAGGAAGGGATCCGCATGATGCGCGCTACCACGAGCGGCAACACCGAGACATACCCGCCCACACCTACGACAACATCGGGTTTAAATCGACGAAACAAACGGACGCATTGAAACACACCAATAGGTAGGCGAGCTGCAAACTGCACAAGCCCCAGCAGCCCACGACGCTTAACGCCCGCACTAGAGATGATATGCCGAGTGAACCCTCTCCCCACAATCAGCTTCTCCTCCAGGGGTTTTCCTGCTCCGATGAACTCGACCACTGCGCCCGACGTCACCTCACGCAGCGCATCCACGACGTGGAGGGCCGGAATTAAATGGCCTCCGGTTCCAGAGGCGGCTACTAAGACCCGCAAACCAGGGGCGACTTGGCCACCAACGCTCACGTGGGAAGATTCCAAAGATGACGAGGCACACTCAGACATGATCAATGATTACATTACGAGGGTATTAACGTTACAGCGTCAGACTCTCGCTTGATGCCCAGTAGCAGACCAACTACCGCCATACAAGCCATAAGACTCGACCCACCATACCCGACAAGCGGCAGAACCATGCCCTTTGTCGGAAGAAGTCCGATCACAACTCCGACGTTCAAGAGCGCAGGCGCCACGATCATCATGGTGAGCCCCACTGCGAGCGCAAAAAGGAAGGTGTCATTACGAACCGATTTGGCCAGCAGAAGCCCTCTCCACATAACCACCAGAAACGCCAGGAGCACCATTACGCCCCCTACAAATCCCAATTCCTCCGAGATTACCGCAAAGATAAAATCCGTATGCGCAGCCGGCAGAAAGAACAATTTCTGCTGACTATCACCGAGCCCCACACCCCACACCTGGCCAGTCCCCACAGCAATGAGCGACTGAATCAACTGATAACCCTTCCCTGAAGCATCCGCAAAGGGTGAGAGAAAGCTGACGATACGCATCATGCGATACGGCGAAATCGCCACGAGCACGCCCAGCACAACCACTACTGCTACGGTGCATAGGCCCATATGTAAAAGTCGAACACCACTTGCGAGTGCCATTGCCAATACGACCACGATGATAACTGCCGACGAGCCAAAATCCGGCTGCATGAGCAGCAGCGACGCGGCCATCCCGACCAGACCGAAGGGTTTAATAATGCCGTGAAAAAAACTCCCAATTCGAGCCTCGTGCCTCGCAAAAAAGCCAGCCATGAAGACAACCATACAGACCTTCACGAATTCAGCTGGCTGGAAACGGATCGGGCCAAACTTCACCCAGCGCGAAGCACCTCCCGCACGGTCAGCAATCCCTGGCACCAGAGGAAGAGCGAGCAAAAAGAGCGATAGACCAAACAGATATGGGGACACCTGGCGCAGCAGCGAAAAGGGCACTCGCATACAGATGAACATCAGGCAAACTCCGAGGATCGCCGAAATGGTCTGTCGCTTCGCATAGAAAAGAGCCTCTCCCATCTTCTCTTGCGAAACGATGCCGGTGGTCGAATACACCATGACAAGGCCAAAACCGACCAACAACAAAACAGTCGATAACAACACGTAATCGAGTGCCGAGGGAGCCTTCAATCCACGCAAGCGATGGGCTGCTGCAAGATGTGCGTATTCCATACGGGCACTATGACAGATCGAGGCATCTTTCAGCCAGTCGCGAAATACGGTAGATGCGCCCAAAAATCCCAAACCAGGAGGGTCACTCCCCCCTTGTCCAGCGCAACGCTATCAGCCACTATGTTGGCTATGAATTCTCCTGCTTTTGAGTCGCCAAGCCAATCCCACATCCACACCGTGACGCTTGGCACAACTGGCCCAAGGATAGTCATGCTTCACGGATGGGGGCGGTCGCTTGACGCACTCAGACCTCTCGGTGAGCTCCTCGCTAATCAGTATCGGGTTGTTTTGGTAGATCTCCCGGGCTTTGGCCTCTCTCCGATCCCTCCTGAGGCATCAAACGACGGCGGAGGCTGGGACACGCGACAGTACGCGGAGAGGGTCAAACAGCTACTGGATCAACTCTCCATAGACTCGTGTATCCTTGTTGGCCATTCGTTCGGCGGAAGATTGTCAGTTCAACTAGCGGCACGATACCCCCACCTTGTTAAGGCTCTCATTCTTATCGGCAGTCACGGCCTGTCGCGCCAACGTCCCCCACTAGAGGAAGTTCGAATCCGAGTCATCCGGTTTCTCGTTGCGTGTGCGAAAAAAATCGACGGACTGATCGGCACTCGACTCTTCGCCCACTACTTCGCGCCGAAGTTTGGCTCCGCGGACTACAAGGCTGCCGGCGACCTTCGTAAAACACTCGTGAAGACAGTCAACGAGGATTTACAAGCGCAGGCGCGTGCCATCACATCACCCGCGCTTCTGTTATGGGGCTCTAAAGACACCGCAACCCCGACCGACCTAGCCTATAAGTATCACAGCCTCATCGCTGATTCAGAGCTGCAGATATTTCCTGATAAGGGGCACGAGCCCTTCAGTGATGTAGGCTCCCACCTGTGCGCTACGTACATCGAGCGTTTTCTCAATAAGCGAGGACTCTCTAGTGAATAAAGTGACTGTCTTTCTCTACGCTGCAGGCCTGCTCTACTTTGGTTGGCGTCGATTACTATCATACCTGCGATTCTTCCAGCAGGAGGAATATAGCAAGCCGCGATTTGTAGAGTGGCTTAAAGCAAAGCGCGCATACGACCGTCGCGGTACGGCTCTAGCGGTCGGAATCGCAATCTTGGCATATACGACCCACGGCGGATGGGGGGAACTGCTCCTCGCACTGACGGGAACGCTGGGCTTCTTGTGGATTGTCCGCTGGACAGAGGAAGATCCACGCACGTCGGGCAAGATCAAACTTAACATGACTATTCGTGCCACCAAGATAGCCTACGTTGCATTCGGGCTACTCGCACTTCTTGTAAGCGTACCAATCGGGATGTCTTGCTTCAGCTGCTGTGCGAACTCCACCCCCTTTGACACGTTTGCATTCCTATCAGTTATCTTCGTTCAAACACCTCCAGCTCTGTTAATGGTCGCCAACTCGCTGCTATGGCCGGCGGAGAAAGCACTCCAAGACAACTACTACAGAGACGCTCAGCGCATTTTGCGCGAGACTCATCCGCTTATTATCGGTATCACCGGAAGCTACGGAAAGACCGGCGCAAAAGCCGCTCTTGGAGATATTCTAACACAGTGCCTAGGTCCGACCTTCTGGCCGAAGAAGAGTATTAATACCGTAATGGGAATCACTCGTACTATCCGCGAGACCCTTAAACCGTATCACCGATATGCGGTCATTGAGATGGGCGCATACAACATAGGCTCTATTAAGCGTTTGTGTGATTTTACTCCTCCCCAAGCAGCATTGGTGACAGCAGTCGGGATAATGCACCTTGAACGATTCGGCAGCCCCGAAAACGTCTACAATGCGAAGTCCGAGATCGCGCAGGCTCTCCCTGCGGACGGACTTCTTGTTTGTAACGGCGACAGTCCAGGCGCACGCCGTATGGCGCACGAACACAAACGCCAGACGACCCTTCTGTATGGGCTTGATTCAACCGCCGGCAACCTCGATTGTCGGGCCGATAACCTAATTTTCGACGACAAAGGAAGCTCGTTCACAATTCATTGGCAAGGCTCAACCTATCAGGCGAGAACACCACTACTTGGACGACCAGCAGTATCAAACATCCTAGGAGCGTTCACCATGGCGTGCGCACTTGGGGCCAACCCGGCATATGCTGCTGCCTGCCTTGCTAATCTTGAGCCTGTGGATAATCGGCTTGTGCTAGAGCGACGCTCGGGTGTTTCGTACCTTCGAGACGCCTACAACTCTAACCCGATCGGCTTTACTGCGGCACTTGAAGTGCTAAAAACCCTCAAGGCGCAGCGGCGCATCCTTATGACTCCCGGGATGATAGAACTCGGAGACCAGCAAGCTGCTGAAAATCGGCGCTTAGCCACCCTCGCAGCAGGAGCGGCTGATATCGTCATCGTGGTTGGTCATGTCAACAGAGATGCAATTCTAGGCGGGCTATCAGACGCGAAGTTCCCTCCGGAGAAGATCGTCACAGTGAACTCCCGTGAAGACGCGTTCAATTGGCTCAAGGCTCAAGGATGCGCGGGGGATCTTGTTCTTATTGAAAACGACCTCGGGGACCTTCACGAGGGAGACGTTCGGTTTTAAGGAATCTGATATGGCTAAACGGCTGAGGATTGCGGTCCTATTTGGTGGTCGCTCGGTGGAGCATGAGATCTCAGTCATCTCTGCCCTACAACTGATGCTCGCTATCGACCCGGATAAGTATGAGGTAACACCCGTATACATCGCTCCCAATGGTCAGTGGTATACGGGCCCCGAGCTTCTTGAGCGAGCCTTCTACAGGGGAGTTCCGGGTTGTCTATCCACATTACAGGAAGTAACGCTTCTTCCAAAACCAGGGATCGGGGGATTGATGAAGCTGGGAGGTTCGCTTGCTTCTGCGACGCGCGCAATAACGCACGATTCGTCTATTATTCCGATCGATATTTTCCTACCGGTATTCCACGGGCAATATGGTGAGGATGGATGCATCCAGGGGCTCTTTGAACTTGCCAACGTGCCCTACACCGGAAGCAACGTTCCGTCGTCTGCGATAACGATGAACAAATATCTCTGCAAGATGTTCCTCAAAGTGCATGACATTCCTGTGCTCCCCGCTCTCTCGATAGCACGCAAGGATGCGAGTCATGACATAGCCGCAGTCACTTCTTGGATCACCTCACAGGAGGGCTTCGCCCAATTCCCCCTCTTTGTGAAGCCGTGCAACCTAGGCTCGAGCATCGGGGTCACGCGTGTCACCACCCGCGAAGAACTCCCGAGCGCACTTGCAAAGGTATTTAAGTTTGACACAGTCGCACTTATCGAGCCCTGCGTATCTGAGATCATGGAGATTAACGTTTCGATTCGCGACCACAACGGGGCGCAAGCCTCAGTTGTTGAAATACCCGTCTCTCAATCAGGAGTTCTCTCGTATGAAGAGAAGTACCTACGTGATGGCGGAAAAAAGAATGGCCCATCGCAGGGTATGGCAAGCCTCACTAGAGTGATCGACCCTCCGGATTTAGATCATCACCTCCGAGATCAGGTAATCGCATACGGCAAGAAGGCATTCTCACTTCTTGGATGCTCCGGTGTGGCCAGGCTCGACTTCATAGTCGACCTTGCGTCCGGTAAGCTCTACTTTAATGAACTAAATGCATTTCCCGGCTCGTGTTCGTTCTATCTATGGGTGCGCTCACAGCCGCGAGTCCTCTACACACAACTGATCGATGAGATGATAGAGACCGCTCTCAACACGTTTGCAGTGAACTCATCACTGAGTCGTGATATAGGACTGCAAGCTCTCAAATAGCCGCCATAGCACGTAGCTGCGAAGAGGTCCTACGAGCGTCCTGCCGTAGCAGACATCTCCATCTTCATCGCAGACAGTGCGTGCACCACCTCGCCTACCACGCGCGAGAGCTGAATACACGCCTTAAGCACCGGCACGACTGCACTCCTGCCAGCTTCACCAGCGGTTGTAATCGAGCCAAGGTCGACCAGAAATTCTTCCATGACAGCGGTCAGCTGCGGAATCACTCGGTGTTGGGCGGCGGCAAGCGGCGTCAAGTTTGTTCTCTCCTCACCGATGGCCTCTAACCTACCAACGGTCTCTGCGACTCTTCTCATAATCGTCGAACAGTTGAGCGGATCTCCCCCCACAACACCAAAACCAAACCCCTCGCCCTCGCGATTGTTTGTCTTGACGAAATCTCTCAATTCCTTGCGGAGCGAGAGAAGGCTATCTGATATCTGCTCGCCCGACGCGGCAGTTTTTTTAGAAAGTAGTCTGGCTCTAACATCCTCAATAGGAAGGCGTCCAATCCCGCCCAAAAATGCGGCTTGCGCATTGAGCCCATCAAGAGAGAGCGCACCCGCTTCATATAACCGACTTAGATCCTCCTGCGTGACCGGAACGGTTCCGGAGGGCCCCGAACTGATATCACCTGCCATACAAATCACCCCTAACAAAGAAGTTTTTTCTGCAAAACGCGCCAGAATTCCCTATTTTCGTTTGATGCCGCGTCTGCTTTTTCGATGCTGCATGGGCATTCGTGCTGATCACATCTGCTCGGTAACTGACAGCTTTTATGGCGATTGTGGGGCAATTTCACGCATGATAGCGTTCCGTCACACACAATGCGCTAGTATCATTCCGGCACATCCATGACACACAAAGATTCGAGTTCTAAACACAGCTCATCATCAACGTCACTGCGCTCGTTTATCGAGGTCGCTCCTAACAGCGACTTTCCCATTCAGAACCTCCCCTATGGCGCCTTTATCCCCAAGGGCTCCACAGCGCCACGCATCGGCGTTGCAATCGGAGACTTCGTACTCGACCTCTCAGTGCTTGCGAATGAAGGACTGCTTGGCGATGAGGCCCGCATTCAATCGTACTTCTCAGACCCGGTTCTCAATCGCTTCATGGAGCAAGGCCGTACAGTTTGGCAAACGACCCGAAACCGAATTACTGAACTTCTGCGAAGCGACTGCTCAACTCTCCGAGACAACCCGGCGCTGCGGTCGCGCGCTCTTAGCAGCCGAGAGTCCGTGACATTATCGATGCCGATTCGGGTTGGAGGCTACACCGACTTCTACTCTTCGATTGATCACGCTCGTAATGTTGGCACTCTTTTTCGGGGAGCTGAGAACGCATTGAATCCGAACTGGCGTCACATTCCGATCGGATACGACGGACGAGCTGGCTCTATTGTTCTCTCCGGCACAAATCTGCTCCGTCCTCTCGGACAAACTCGACCGTCCGATGATGCTCCGCCCACCTTCGGACCATCAAAGGCACTGGACTTCGAGCTGGAAGTTGCATTCGTGGTGGGTGTTGGTACCCACCTGGGCGAATCCATCCCCTGCTCTCAAGTGAACGAGCACGTCTTCGGAATCGTACTCCTAAACGACTGGAGCGCGCGAGATATTCAGAAATGGGAATACCAACCTCTTGGGCCATTTTTAGGCAAGAATTTCGGGACTTCGATATCTCCGTGGGTCGTTACCATCGACGCCCTCACCCCTTTTCTAGTCGATGCTCCACAGCAAGACCCGCAGCCAATGGAGTACCTTCGATCCGCCCGACAGGTTTTTGATATAAATCTTGAGGTCGCCATTCGAACGGAGAAAATGGACCGGGGCGCCTCATTCTGTACGACTCGTTCGAACTCAAAGTTTCTGTACTGGGATCACCAACAACAGCTCGCTCACCATACGATAAACGGATGCCCTGTTGCGCCCGGTGATCTGTATGCGACAGGCACCATTAGTGGCCCAACTCAAGATTCACTCGGATGCCTGGTTGAGATTACAAAGGGCGGCAAGCAAACGATAACTCTTCCGTCTGGAGAGGAGCGCCGCTTTCTTGCAGACGGCGACACGGTCATTATGCGCGGATGGTGCGACAATTCTGAATTTCGTATCGGGTTTGGTGAGGTCACGGGAACAATTCTACCCGCTGTCCAGGTCAGCAAGGCGTAAAGCCATTCACTGCCGCATCCACTGTATTTCGTGAGGCTCCGACGTTCATGATCTGATGGGCAGAAGGGATTGGTTTTGCCTTACGCCTTATCCTGCGGTCACGGACCCGCAATTCAAATGGCAGGGCTCGATTGGAAGCTTTGACACACAATAGTATTGGGATAAGATCGGAGTCTTCTAGTGGTGGTCTGTATTCTACATTGTCGCACTGTCCTCCACTGGACTGACAACGAGACCTGGAGTGCTCATGAACAAAGAGAAAGATGCAAGTTCAACTAAACCTTCGAGCGATCGATGTCGGGTGTGCAACAAACCGATCCCTCAGGATGCTGACCACAAAGGCCCGTTCTGCTCTCATCGCTGCAAGCTTCAAGATCTATCAAAGTGGTTTGGCGAGGAATATCGAGTCGGCTCACATCATGCGCCATCTGCTGACGCAGATGGTGAAGCGGACAACGAATGAGATTTCGCCACACTCCCGTTTTCCAATCAGCTGATTACCACTCCGAAGCAGACCTGCGGCTCGACCCCGGCAAAGTTAAGAACCGTTTGATAGGCGGCGAGACTTACTGACGCTCTCCAATAACGAGTTGGTAGCGTTAGCGAGTCCGAACCTAAGATATTCAGGATTGATTCCCAACGCCTCGCATACATTTACAAATGAAAAGGCGTAGTCAGTCTGTTTCTCCATCACCCAGTTGTACGCCTCAACGTACTTGTTTCTCTCGCTGGGTGATTTAGCAAGGATATAGCTTACAAACGACTGAACTCCATCAAACAATAAGGCCGAAAGAAGCGCACGTTCAGGGCCGTGAGCGTATCCAGCCTTGTTATCAACGATTTCCTCAAGAACCGACGTGGCGAAACCTGTCTCTAAACCTTTACTGACACTAAATTCGCCTACTGACATGATATCCTCCCAACGAGGTGCGGCGCCAAGATACCCACCATCGGGCCACCTCTGGCTCAGCGGAGATGCCGTTACGTACGGCCCCCAAACTTGCTCGAAGCATCAGACAGGTAACCTAAACCGCTCTTACAGAGGTTTGGCTCCAGTCCCTTGCTGTCGAGCCCCGCTCCTTTCTATTCGGATGCCGGACGAGTTTGTTCGATGCGCAAGGAGACAACGCTAACTAGCTGATCAGTCGCAGTTTTTAAATAATTTCCGGTGCAAAAGAGACCCTCTGGCGCACCAGACCCTTCGGGGCCTATCCAAACTTCTCCCAAAAGCCCATGGCCACCTCAATCAGAATGAGGGTCACAATCACCCATTCAAGCGCTTCTGAGCGCCGCTGAGCAGCAGCGTCGGACAGCTTTTGGTAGATACTATCCAGCGTGTCGAGCTTACGTCGAATGCTTGAGTTCCACTCAGGCAAGTGAAACTTGAGTGAGGCTAACGAATATACTCGCGCTAAATATTGGTCCCCCAAAAGTTTAAGCGCATTTTCTACCGCCTCATAAAGCAAGGCAGAGTCTACTTGCAAGCGAGCGATCTTTCCAAGGTCGGCATCGCCCTTCTTTCCCGTGGTCAAAACGCCGTAGGCCTTCTCAAGATAATCATCTAACTGCTCATCGAGGAATCGCATCTCAAGAAACTCAAGATTGCAGAACTCAAGCACTGCCCTTACGTCCTCAACATTTTCACCGAAGAATATTGCGCCATTCCAATCAATCACAGCGCAATCCTTCACTCCATACGATGTGCGAGTACCAAGGCAATCGCGAACCTCCTCGTCTCCGAGTTCGTCCTTCTCCGCTCGCAGTAAGCTCGCAAACTCACGCGAACCTTCTTCAAGGATCTGCGTGAACGAGTTGCTGCCATCGAACAACTCCAGGTGGTATACGACGAAATCCTCGACTGACTCGCTTAGATTAGCTCTCGAAATTGAGTCACCTAGCTGCTCCATCAGCTGTCGAACCCGTTCGCGCGCATCTTCTAAAAGAAAGGCGTTGTCGTAGATTACCTCACCCAACTCCACCAGATGAGCCATCGGCCCCGAGATGTCGATCTGATAACACACCGAGCAGCCACCAAAATCAAAGAGCGTCAGCTCTGCCTGGGGTTTCGTAAAGAACTTTCCTACATTGATCTGCTGTCCATGCTGGAGGATTCGAAGCGGCGGCGGATCGTAGTCGAAATATTTTGGAGCTCGTCGATTACGGCGAAATTTAGTGCGCTCTACATCTTGCTTAAGTCTCTGGGCCGCCTCATCTAGACGCACAGACAAACCCAACTCAAACGCGAACATAACGTGACACACCCCCTTGCGAAGGTGAGGCACCGGCGGCCGCATGATCGTAAGCGAACCGCTTACATCTCGAATATCCTTATTGTTCATTATTCCTCCCAGCCCTTGCTCGCCAGTCTGGCGCGGGGCTCCGGTATGACCCTTTGAGTATATCTCAGTAGCTCTGGGTAGACGAATGAATCAAATAACTACATTATTTTCAGCTGGTTAGACTTTTCTTTGTTGACTGGCGGGCCTCTGTTACCTACCCTCAACAGGTATATGCTACTTGGCACTCGATTCTCCCCCTCTGAGCCCCCCTACAATCAAAATAGCGAAGCTTTTCGGCACTATAGTGAACGGCTCTTAGCCCTCAGAGAGCGGGCCCTCGGCTCGCCATCAGACCCTGCGGTCAAGAAGCACATCGAGCGAGGCAAGCTGCTTGCGCGCGACCGGGTGGCCCACCTGATCGACCCCGGTTCAGCTTTTCTAGAGCTCTCACAACTCGCAGCAACAGACATCTACGACGGCGTTCGGCCTGGGGCTGGGCTCATCACGGGCATAGGCGTCATAGAGGGCACCCCGTGTATGATCATTGCCAACGATGCAACAGTGAAAGGAGGTACGTACTTTCCCCTCACTGTCAAAAAGCATATTCGTGCCCAGCAGATTGCGCTCGAGAACAAGCTCCCCTGTATCTATCTGGTGGACTCAGGGGGCGCGTTTCTACCTCTCCAGGATCAGGTATTCCCCGATAGGGAGCACTTCGGACGGCTCTTCTACAACCAGGCCACCATGAGTTCCTTAGGCATACCGCAGATCTCTGTTGTGCTCGGATCGTGCACGGCTGGAGGTGCCTATGTTCCTGCGATGAGCGACGAGGCGATCATCGTACAAGGCCAAGGAATGGTTTTCCTCGGCGGCCCGCCGTTAGTAAAGGCAGCCACAGGAGAGGTCGTTAGCGCTGAAGATCTGGGTGGCGGCGACGTTCATTGCCGTATCAGTGGAGTGACGGACCACCTGGCCACATCAGACGCTGACGCGCTCCACAGAGCCCGTCGCTGCGTCGCATCTCTTCGAAACCTTCAGACGCCACGGCTCGAGCGCGGGGTATCTCGCCCCCCTCGCTTTAATTCCGCAGAGATCGACGCCCTTATTCCAGCCGATCCACGTCACTATTTTCCGATGCGCGAGATCCTGGCCCGCCTCATAGACAACAGTGAGCTCGATGAGTTCAAGGCATCCTACGGTTCGACCATTATTTGTGGCTTTGCGCAGATAGACGGCTTCTTAACCGGAATTGTGGCGAATGACGGAATACTCTTCTCGGAGAGCGCTCTTAAGGCAGCCCACTTCATTCAGATCTGCGACCAGCGTGGCATTCCTCTCGTGTTTATGCAGAACATTGTAGGATTTATGGTGGGCAAGGAGTATGAACACAAAGGAATCGCAAAAGATGGCGCAAAAATGGTTACTGCGGTCGCTTGTGCCCGCGTTCCGAAGTACACCGTCATTGTCGGAAACTCCTACGGGGCGGGCAACTATGCAATGTGTGGGCGCGCCTACGACCCCCGTTTTCTCTGGAGCTGGCCACAATCACGGACAGGCGTCATGGGCCCCGATCAAGCAGCTAGCGTTGTCACTCAAGTTCGCGCCGATAGCGCAAAGAGTCGCGGCGAGTCATGGACCGAGCACGCCCAGCAGGAGTACTACAACGAAATTAAGCATCAGTATCAACAGCAGACGGATGCGATATTCGCTACCTCCAGAATCTGGGACGATGGCATTATCCAGCCCAGCGAGACGCGTGCTGTTCTCTCGTTAGCGCTATCTCTCTCCCCTCTCGATTCAGCTCCAGCGTCGCGTGCCTTTGGTACCTTCCGGATGTAGTCTTCATGACAAGCAAACCTCTTCCTAAGCGGATATTGATCGCAAACCGAGGTGAGATCGCACGTCGAATTATCCGTACGTGCGATTCGTTAGGAATTGAGACAGTCGCCGTATACACGGAAGCCGACGCTCATGCGCCCCACGTCTCAGAAGCGACCTACTCCGAGGCGCTCGGAGCTGTAACAAACTACCTCTCTGGTCAAGCCATACTGAGCGCTGCCCAGCGCGCCGGTGCAGATGCTATTCACCCTGGCTACGGATTCCTCTCTGAAAACGCGGATTTCGCCGATGCTGTTACACAGGCTGGTTTCCTATTCATAGGGCCAAAGCCGGAAACAATTCGGGCCTTAGGTAGCAAAACAAACGCAAAAGAGATTGCTCGAAAAGCTTCTGTACCCACCTCCCCCACACTGCTTCTGACTGCGAGCTCCTCTGCGCAGCAAGCCATTGACCTCGCCGCATTCGGAGCTTCAGTTGGCTTCCCGCTTATTATTAAAGCAGCCGCTGGTGGTGGCGGTCGCGGTATGCGACTCGTGCACGCATCCTCGTCCTTCGTTGATGAACTCGAGAGTGCGCGACGCGAGGCACTTAAAGCGTTTGGTCGCGACGAGATATTTGTTGAGAAATGCATCTCACCGGCGCGGCATATCGAAGTTCAGATCGCGGGCGACGCCACTGGCGCAGTGGTCGCCCTAGGCACACGCGACTGTTCGCTCCAGAGAAACAATCAAAAGATAATCGAAGAGGCCCCAGCAACGAACTTGCGTCCTGGAGCGTCTGTGGAAATGCTTGACGCCGCCTCGCGACTTGCGCGAGAGGTGGGATACCTCAACCTTGGCACGGTTGAATTTCTCTATGACCAAAATGGCTCTTTTTACTTTCTTGAGGTCAACACTCGCCTGCAAGTAGAACACCCAGTAACTGAGATGGTGACCGGTCTGGACCTCGTCCAACTCCAGCTCGCGCTAGCTTCGGGCGAGACCCTCAGTAACCTTGACCTCACATCTACGCCTGCAGTTACTGGCCATGCGATCGAGGCGCGCCTATGCGCCGAGGAGTTCTCTGGCCAATTCATTAATACAACCGGGATTATTGTTGACTCTTTTATTCCCCAGACCGACCCAAGACTTCGAGTAGATCTGGGGGTTGAGGTGTGTTCGGAGGTAACACATCACTATGATTCGATGCTAGGAAAGGTGATCGCCCACGGGAACGACCGGGTGGAGGCGATAGAGATCTTAACAGATGGCCTTCGACGGTCTCAGATCTCAGGCGTCGGCAACAACCGTTCACTTTTGTTGCACCTGCTTCAGCAGACAGAGTTCCATCGTCAGAAGCACTCTGTGCAAGGCACCAAGGATCTTCTTCCTACCGCTGATGACGTCACGAAAGACGTCGAGCTAGGCCACGCGCTGCTCGCCGCAACTCGCCTATTCAACCCACACTCCTCTTGGTCCGAAGCCTCCCCCTGGATGCAATTCGATACCTACAGTATCGCGCCTCTTTGCACCCCCTTCACCACATCGCGATATGGCGTAACGACAAGCTCGACCTCGCTACGTAATGGCCAGCTTGTAACTGTGTCTATTAAGGGACGTACTCAAACACTCACCATAGAAGTCCTCGAGTGCTCCTACCCCACGCCGCATCACTCTCAATGCGCGCTTCGAGTAGGGGGCGGAGAGGTTTTTACCATCGACCTCATCTTCGATGGCTCGCTAGTTTGGCTGCACACGCCAGATATAACCGTTGGATACGAACAGGTTTATGAGGAGATAGGGCGTACAGATGCGTTACAAACTCACGGTGAACGACTCATGAGTTCGCTTATACCTGGCAGAGTCGCCGCATTGTGCGTAACAGATGGCGCCCCGGTTAACGAGGGAGACACGGTTCTCGTTCTTGATTCGATGAAGATGGAGCACCCTATAAAGGCTCCATGTGGGGGATTGATAACGCTACACGTCTCAGCAGGCACCACGGTAAGCGCTGGCTCCGTCCTGGCTCATATTAGGAAAGCATAGCCAGGTCACCGGGCAGGTCTCATGCGCTCGAGCACTGTCTAGTTTGGCATCTATCGGCGACCAAGGGTTCGTTCAATATTGAAATAGATCGTCCTCGCAGAGGCCGGTACATTCAAATCGACCTTCAGATCGACGACGAACGTCTCCTACTAGAGCAAGACTTGCTATAAAACCCCTACACCGATAGCCTTGCGCCCGAAAGCACTCGACAGAGCGCAGGAGCTAGTGGCATGAGCGATCAGCTATATTTCTCGTTTACTGCGCCACCATCCCAGACCCCCGCCATTGACTCGGCGCCCCCGCCTATT
>OMII01000197.1 GCA_900299055.1 Pseudomonadota bacterium
AGCGTCTTTGCAACGGTTAGTATAGGTGCGGCGGATGTGGTGGCTCCCTATAAGCCCCTCAACCGGCGGCTACAGAGCCCCGCGCTCCCCTAATACGCCTTGGCGAAGATAGCGTCTCTGGTAGCTGGCTTACCAGTTACCACACACCGCCCCTCAGTACCACTCTGTTCGAGTGGCAAACAGCGCACCGTCACCTTTAACTCCGCGAGGAGATCGAGCGCTTCTTTTCCACCAGCCCACTTACCGAGGACAAAGCCTCCGTGAATCTCTGGCTTCTGCTCGTTCTTCGGCGTGAAGTACTTTTTGAACTCCTCAAACGAGTTGATATCTCGGCGTAGATTCGCGTCCCTGAACGCGCGAGCTTGCTCGAAGTAGTTACGCTGAATATCAGAGAGAATCGCGCCAACAGAACTAACGATCTCCGCCGCTGGCATGAACGCTTTCTCGCGGGGTCCCTTATCACGACGGTAGAGCACTGCTTGCTTGGATTCGATATCACGCGGCCCCACCTCAAGTCGCAATGGAATTCCTTTTTTGATCCATTCCCAGCTCTTATCGCCCCCGCGAATGTCACGTCTATCAACGACGACCTCAACGTTGATCCCATCAAAACTCTGTCGGCGCAGATCCGCCGCAATCGACTCAGCGTACGCGAGAACAGCGGCCTCAGTCTCTGGCTTCGGAATAACAGGAATAATTACGACGTGCTTTGGAGCTACCTTCGGCGGCAATCGCAAACCATCATCATCAGCATGGGTCATGATCATGCCACCAATAAGGCGAGTTGAAACACCCCACGAAGTCGTGTAGGCGTACTCCGTTGCTCCCTCTTGATTGAGGAACTTTATCTCAGAGGCCTTAGCGAAGTTTTGCCCCAAGAAATGAGAGGTTCCTGCCTGGAGCGCCTTCCTATCTTGCATCATCGCTTCGATACAATACGTATCAACTGCTCCTGGAAACCGCTCCTCTGGAATCTTCTCGCCCTTAATTACTGGCATAGCCAAATAGTTCTCAACGAGGTCAGCGTAGACCTCCAGCATCTTAAAAGTCTCATCGACCGCCTCTTGCTGCGTTGAGTGTGCCGTGTGTCCCTCCTGCCATAGGAACTCCGCTGTACGGAGAAATAATCGAGTGCGCATCTCCCAGCGAACGACGTTGGCCCATTGATTAATTAGCAACGGCAGATCTCGATACGACTGAACCCACTTGGCAAACGACTCTCCGATAATCGTCTCCGATGTCGGGCGCACTACAAGTGGCTCATCAAGTTCACCCGTAGGGATAAGCTTGCCATCTTTCGCCTCCAAACGATGATGGGTAACCACCGCACACTCCTTGGCGAACCCTTCTACGTGCGACGCCTCTTTCTCAAGATAGCTAAGCGGTATGAACAGCGGAAAGTATGCGTTGCTGTGCCCAGTGTCCTTGATCATCTTATCGAGGTGTTTTTGGATATTCTCCCAGACTCCATATCCCCACGGTTTGATAACCATGCATCCGCGCACCGCAGAGTTCTCAGCGAGGTCAGCGGCACGAACCACTTGCTGATACCACTCTGGATAATCATCTGCTCTTCGTGGGGTAATCGCGGTGACTTCTTTGCTGTTCATAGACATCCGTAAATTCTCAATCCTTCCAGGCATATGACTCTATCACCCAGAATCAAGCGAGTAAAATCCTTTGGGAAATAGGGTCGTATCCTCAAGAAATCGGGGGAGATGCCGCTACTATAGGTAGTTCGGTAGAGCCAACTACTCAGCCGAACACACAGGGCCCTGGACTCCAGGGCCCTAAGGCCGACATTCGACAGTATCGAGGTACATAAGCAGATGAGCGCAGACAACGACAACAATCAAAAACAGCCGCGCAAACGAGGTCTGACCTCCATGACATTACAGTGGATAGCCGAGAAGTTTCGGCGCGCTGAAAAGATTAAAGAAGAGCTCTCGCAAGGCACGTATCAGGTGGATTCAGATACAGTTGCCAAGGCGATCATAGACAATTCGAACCCACCTCATAACAACCAGGCTCACTAGGCCACGAGGGCCAAGCACACCGCCGGGCATACCCCGGTTCTATTCTAGCCCGCTTCGAACGTCACAAACTGCAGCCACAGGCTGCTCAAAATGTCGTTTGGCTAAAACTATCCATCGAAGCGGGGATTTATCCATCCGGAATACTCTATGCTCATCTAATACATGGAGTATTCTTTTACTTTTATGTCCGACCACAGCTCTACCAGCCGAGTCTCCCCTGCCGGGCTTCTTATAGCCCTGGGGATCATCTATGGCGACATCGGCACCTCACCTCTCTACGTGCTAAAGGCCGTCTTCGGCTCAGAGCCGATCTCCGAAGAAGTCATTCTGGGTAGCCTCTCATGTATCTTTTGGACGCTCACGATCCTCACAACTGTGAAATATGTGCTGCTCACCCTCAGAGCGGATAATAGAGGCGAGGGCGGTATCTTTGCCTTGTACGCGTTGGTGCGTAAGAACGCGCGCTGGCTACTGGTACCCGCTATTATCGGCGGGAGCGCGCTACTCGCGGATGGCATCATCACTCCTCCGATTTCTGTATCGTCTGCTATTGAAGGACTGCGCAAATTATCACCCGGTATAGCTACCGTACCTATAGTATTGGTGATCCTAACCGGTCTTTTCTCTGTTCAACATTTTGGCACTGGTACAGTCGGTCGGTCGTTCGGTCCGGTTATGCTGGGCTGGTTTACGATGCTCTTCGTTTTGGGTCTCCTCTGGATTGTACCAAATCCAGGTATCGTACGAGCACTCAATCCAGTTCACGCGCTGCAACTGCTCTTTGTGCATCACAATGGCTTCTGGATACTTGGCGCAATCTTTCTCTGTACAACTGGAGCGGAAGCTCTCTATTCAGACCTGGGCCACTGCGGAAGAGGGAACATCCAGACATCGTGGGTTCTCGTCAAAATAGCTCTGGTGGTAAATTACCTCGGGCAGGGCGCTTGGCTTCTCGGCCATCTCGGGGAATCTCTGGCAGATCGCAATCCTTTTTTTGAGATCATGCCAACCTGGTTCCTTCTTCCTGGCATCACGATAGCTACACTCGCCACTATCATCGCCAGCCAAGCGCTTATCAGCGGCTCTTTCACACTAGCCACAGA
>OMII01000198.1 GCA_900299055.1 Pseudomonadota bacterium
GTATCGAGCAAGTTATCCACAGATAGTGATGTGAAGGGACTTATCGAGAGTATTGAAAAGATCATCTTCGGATAAGATCTTTATATTCAACAACTTAAGCACATTATCAACAAATTCCACCGCTCTGTGGATTACCCGCTTTTTGATAGGTTGTTAACAGAGTTGTCAACATTTACACAGAGTTTTCCACAGCCCTGTGTGCGCACTGTGAATGAAATTCGCCCCCCGATTGTGAGTAATGTTGTGGATAACCTGGGGAGAATGCGTCAGGTGCGCCTTGTGGTTTTGCAATCTCGAGGGGGCTGTGTAAAACGTTTCGTTTTTTGCAGAGGTTCTTAACAGGATATCCGAGAGCTAAAAGTTAAAAATACCAAAAGTTTAGGTTGATTTTCCCCAGAGAGAAGCCTTACTTATTACTATTCACTAACTAAATTTAAATTCTTAATACAATAGGTACTCGAATGGAGATCTCAATTCCAAAGACAGAGCTTTCAAAACTCCTCCATATCACCTTAGCAATAGCAGAGAAGAAGTCGACGATGCCGATCTTGGGTAACCTACTCCTCAGCGCAGAGGACAAGGTGTTCAAGGTGACAGCAAGTGATCTTGAGATTACAGCGGTTGCGTCCGCTACTGCGTCCGTGAAAAAGAAAGGTTCCATTACCGTGAGCGCCAAAGTGTTTGGTGACCTCGTCCGGGAGTTGCCAGATGGTGATGTAACGATTCGAGCGGGAGACCGTGATCGTGTTGAAGTAGCAGCAGGAAGCTCAAAACTAAAGATCGTAGGAGTGGGGGCCGAGGAGTACCCAGTACCACCAGGACTTGGTTTAGACACGAAGTGTAAACTCTCGGCGGCGACCTTAAGTGAGATGATCAACAAGACCCTCTATGCGGTATCCCTGGATGAGGGACGCTACAACATGAACGGAGTCTGTGTAGAGCTTGTTAAAGAGGGTAAGTCGCCCGGGATTCGAATGGTGGCGACCGATGGACATCGACTCGCGCTGATTACTCGCCCACTTGAGGGGGTTGATTTCTCAGGGCTCGTTATTAAAGGAGCGAACAAAAAAGATGGCGTTGCGGATCACGTCATCGTCCCACGAAAAGGTTTAGCCGAAGTTCGCAAGGCGTTAGAGGCAGCCGGAGATGTTCCAGTTGGTGTAGATGTTATTCAGGGATTTCTCGTAGTGCAGGGACCAACATGGAAGTTGGTAGTACAACTCCTCGACAGCGAATTCCCGAATTACGAGCAGGTTCTTCCAAAGAGTGCTGGTACAAAGATTGCCGTACTGAGCTCACAACTAACCCAAGCTCTCAAGCGAGTTTCGTTGGTAGTGAGTGATAAGAACAAGGGAGTGAGACTTGATTTCTTCCCGAATCTCGTTCGTATCTCGAGCTCCTCACCAGAGGTGGGAGAGGCTCAAGAAGAAGTTGAAGTACAGTACAAGGGGCGTGACTTCTCTGTAGGGTTTAACGCGCGCTACGTTCTCGATGTGCTCTCAACGATCGGAGAGAATCAGCCATTCATACTTGAGTTGGGTGGAGAAACTGGTCCAGGGAAGTTCTACGCAGAGAGCGATGAGTCCTCGATCGGTATCGTTATGCCGCTTCGTCTTGATTGATGAACATGAGTTCACGCTGCTTCACCAGCGACGCCCTTGTTACCACTTCAAATAGCGCTTAGGTTATCCACAGAGTTATTGACATCTGTTGGTTACTAGCCGCGCGAGGAAGCGTTTGTGTTCGTATCAAAACTAAAGGTATACAATTTTCGCAACCTCGCAGATCAGACGATCAGCTTCTCCAAGGGGCCCGTCTACATCAGTGGTCTCAACGGAAATGGTAAAACCAATATCGTCGAGGCGATCTACCTTCTTTCTGGCTCTCGCTCATTTCGGACCAACTCAAATGCAGAGCTCCTTACATGGGGCCGGCGAGAATCGTCCATCTTTGGAACAATCGAGCACAAGACAGGCTCAGATGAGCTTGGCCTCTCATTCTCACCAGGACAGAGAACGGCGTACCGAAATGGAAACGAGCTATCGTCGATAGCAGAATTGATGGGGCGCTGCTCCGTCATAGCCTTTTCGCCCTCCGACCTCACCCTGGTGAAAGGGTCTCCTTCGAGCAGGAGAAAGTTTCTAGACCGACATATGGTCGATGTACAGCCATCCTTTTTAAACACACTCATGGCGTACCAGCGGGCTCTGGCGAGCAAATCAGCGCTACTCAAGAACTCCGATGTAACGACAGCGCAGCTTCGACCCTGGAATGAGCTACTCACAGAGTACGGTGGAAAGATTGTGGAAAGCAGAGTTAACTTCCTGCGATCACTGCAGGAAAAGTCAGCTCGGTTTCATACGTCCTTTGCTCACACCGATGGAGACCTTGCTGTAACACTGGAATCCGAACTCGCAGAGGCAGGAGAGGTAATCTCTCTTGATAGTATTGCTGCTCAGTTTGAGCGAGTAGCGCAGCGCGAGCTTGCTATGCGATCTCCGGTCTATGGTCCGCATCGAGACGATATCGCTATCACACTGGGCGCAATCGATAGCCGCGCCTACGCGTCGCAAGGACAGACGCGTAGTATCGTTCTGGCGCTTAAATTAGGGGTGATCGAGCTACTCGAGGAGCGCCTCGGTGAGTCACCGATTTGTGTGCTGGATGATGTCGATTCGGAGCTAGACGGCCCGCGCTCGGAGCGGCTTTTCCAGGCCCTAATCGCTCGCGAGCGACAAATCATAGTTACCGGCACCACCGAGCCTCCACAGCAGCTTCGCGCCAGTTCGGACCTGCAGGTGATACAAGTTTCGGCTGGTGAGGTTTTAGCTAATTAAACCAAGTAGTTGCCGTTGTTTTACCGGAACATTCCACAGGGCGGTAGAATTCGCTCGAGCCAGCCTTGCTTTCGTCCGTATGGACAGCCTGAAAGAGCCGGAAAAAGTTACATAAAATCAATAGATTATAAATGCCTTTCAAAAAAGGTTTGGGCTTTACCAAATGAATCTAACTAGCCTAGAATATTCGGGTTATCCCATGGTGGAGGAGTTAATGAGTACAGCGTCAAATACACAGCCATCTGACCTCGTTTACGATGCGGGGCAGATAAAGATTCTTGAAGGTCTTGAGGCCGTACGAAAACGCCCCGCGATGTACATCGGCGATACGTTTTATCGCGGCTACCATCACCTTGTTTGGGAAGTTGTCGACAACGCTGTTGATGAAGCTCTTGCCGGTTACTGCACTTCTATTCGCGTAACCATTCACACCAACGGATCTGTTTCAGTCGAGGATAATGGACGCGGCATACCAACCAGTATGCATCCAACAGAAGGTGTGAGTGGCGTGCAGGTCGTCATGACCAAGCTTCACGCTGGAGGAAAGTTTGAGAAGGAAGCGTACAAGGTATCAGGCGGACTGCACGGCGTTGGAGTTTCGGTAGTAAATGCGCTCTCTGAGTGGTTGAAGGTGGAGGTGAAGCAAGCGGGAAAACTTCACGCGATGGAGTTCCGACGCGGCGATCCTGTTGATCCACTCAAGGCTATCGGCGATGCAGAGGGCACCGGTACAAAAGTAACCTTCTATCCCGATCACACAATTTTCAGTGAGCACAAAGGATTTACCTACGACACCATTGCGCACCGAATTCGCGAGCTGGCGTTTCTCAACGCCGGACTGCGTTTTGTCATCGTTGATGAGCGCACGGATAAAGAGCAGGAGTTCTACTTCGAGGGTGGAATTAAGAGCTTTGTGAGCTACATTAATTCAGCGAAGAGCCCGATTTTTCCGGAACCGATCTTCATACAGGCTCAGCGTGATGGAACAAGCGTCGACATCGCCCTCCAGTACAACACTGAGTACCAAGAGAGCATTTATACCTACGCAAACAACATCAATACGCCAGAGGGAGGCACGCACCTCATCGGCTTCAAGGCCGCACTCACCCGAACACTGAACAACTACGCCAACAAAAATGACCTGTTAAAGGGCTTTAGTGAAGGCATTCAGGGCGATGACTCGCGCGAGGGACTCGTTGCAGTAATCAGTGTAAAGATCCCCGAGCCCCAGTTTGAGGGGCAGACCAAATCAAAGCTCGGAAACAGCGAGGTAAAGGGATTTGTTGAGCAGGTAGTTGGAGAACATCTCGCCAAGTTCTTTGAAGAGAATCCAGCCATAGCGAAAGCCATCGTTAACAAGTCGCTCGAGGCGGCGCGCGCAAGAGAAGCCGCTCGAAAGGCTCGTGAGCTTGTTCCCCGCAAAGGAGCCCTCGATAGCGCAGCGCTCCCTGGAAAACTCGCTGACTGTCAGAACGAGAACCCCGAGGAAGCGGAGATATTCATCGTCGAGGGAGAGTCCGCCGGAGGCTCTGCTAAGCAGGGACGAGATAAAAAGAATCAGGCCATTCTGCCGCTGAAGGGTAAGATTCTTAACGTTGAGAAGGCGCGCTTTGATAAGATGCTTTCATTTGAAGAAATTCGAGTGCTCATCACGGCGCTTGGGACCGGAATTGGACCAGGAGATTTTGACTCAGGCAAACTGCGGTATCACAAGGTGGTGATTATGACGGATGCTGACGTGGACGGAAGTCACATCCGCACGTTGCTGCTCACCTTCTTCTACCGCCAGATGCTGGACATCATCTCAAAGGGCTACCTCTACATCGCTCAACCACCGCTCTATAAGCTTAAGAAGGGCAAGATGGAGCGATACGTGAAGAATGAAAAGGACTTCACTGAGATCATCATAAACGGTGGCGTTGAAAATGTTACAGTAGAGGCAAAAGACAACAGAAAGACAGATGCCAACACCCTTACTGATCTCTTTGTGCGAGTACGTGAGATTCAACATACGCTTGAGGAGATTAAGCAGGAGCGTATTGATGAGCGAGTTATCGTAGCGCTCTCAGAGGCAAATCTTGGGCTCAAAGAAACCGCGTGGAAGCGTGCTGATATCGAGGCTCTACGAGAGAGAATATCAACAGCATTGCAGGTTCGAATACCTATCAAGCCGAGTCTTGAAGTGGTAGACGATCACGACGGCGAAGTGGCGATAAAGGTCTCGTCGCGACTGCGTGGTACAACGTACCAGACGCTGGTTACTCGGCGATTGTGGATATCGGACAAGATAGCCGAGGTTCGAAAGGTATATGCGGACGCCCGCTTGAGAGTAGGTGAGGGGCCATTCACAATAGCTGCGTCTGGTGAGTCGAAGGAGCTCGAGCGAGTTGAGTCAATCGAGCAGGTCGCTGAGTGGATTGATCAGCGCGGTCGAAAGGGGCTCTCAATCACTCGCTACAAGGGACTCGGAGAGATGAACCCAGAGCAGCTGTGGGAGACCACGATGGACCCTCAGGCCCGAACGCTGCTCCAAGTAACGGTTGATGACGCTATCGACGCAGATCAGATCTTTACCGTTCTGATGGGCGACGAAGTGGAGCCTCGCAGGAAGTTTATCGAGGATAATGCGCTCAAGATCAGAAACCTCGACATTTAACGGCAGGCGCTAGTATGCCGAAATCCCGGCTAAATTAGGGGTTTAGGGTGTATTGGAGGGGGCGAGTTGACCGGGACGGGCATCTTCGCTACCGTACCGGTCTCCGATTTTCAAGATGTACTAAGGAGTTAGAGTTATGGCATCGCCAACAAAGATCACATGGAACCGCAGAAACGCTCGAGACGCTAAGCTTGTAGCGAAGCGCAACAAGCGTATGAACAAGAAGAACACCAAGTCTCCAAAGTTCAAGTAAGGACTTGTACCAGGGGAGAGTATTCCTCCACGCAAACCCGTCCCGGACGCGCTCGCGTAACCGGAGGCGGGTTTTGTATTTTTGAAGTGTCACCTGATTTCCACCAGGACGTAGCCAAAGATTTGCGTAGCGATACTACAACGAGACACCAAAACGATCGGCGACCGGCCTAATTTTCTGTCGATATTCGGGCTAAAATCAAAGTTTTCCGTACACGATTTTCGTTGAGGATCAGCTGGTGGTCACGATACTCTAGAAAGGTCAGACACGTCGGGGGGCTTGTTTTGAGACGATAATCCGCACAGCGACGGATTCGAGAGAGATGTGTGTTTACGACACACAGGTTTTGCATCTCGAGGAGTCGTATGCGGTTGTACCAAAGTCCCTCTCTCCGATCATGGCCACGCTGGAACAGCGCCTTTTTCACGCCTCGGCTTCTTCTCGCCGCACTGAGCGCGATAGCACCACTTCAATCACGAGAGATTTCAGCGCAGCAGTTGACTGAACAGATTATAGACAAGAAAGGCGAGAGCGGGGACGTTGCTACAACGCGTCAGTGCGTTTGGGTGGCGGCGTGGGCATACAACAGCGAAACAGATGGCAGGACTCTAGCCGACTTGAAGTTCCTTCAGAGTAAGTTTGATTATACGGGCCAAAAGCAAGTTCCAGCCTGTTTTGGCCAGTATTGGAGTAAGTACTGTAACGGTATCGATGGAAAAGGTGTTAGGCGAGAAAGGAATGGCTCTGTAGAGCGATATGGCGCGTGTTGGATGCCAGAGTATTGGCATAAGGGCGGCACCAATTTAGCGACGTCGATCGCCGAGTTTTTGGCCGTGCCCAAAGGAGCCCTTCAACAGACTGGGTACGTTTTCATGGATTCTGCGTGCCGGTTCCGCGAGAAAACAGCCGACACTCGACTGTGTGGTTTCGCGGGTGTTGCCACGAGCCCGCTTTCACTTATCCTCGATGAGAGCTCATCGCTAGAGTCTGACATGACGGTCGTTGATTTCGCGCTGGATCTTAACAAGCCCGGTAGCTTTAGTCTGTGGAAGGGGTCCGACAAGGCGCCGCTGTTAGTGTACGACCCGGAGCGCAGCGGCAATGTTGCAACTGCTGCACGGCTGTTTGGAAACTACACCTTCGGTGGAAGAATTTCTGACATATCGCACGTGCGGCTTACTTCAGAGATTGATCGTCCCGTGTGGAGCAACGGTTATGAGGCGCTCGGTTTGCTCGATAACGACCACGACGGAAAGGTGGCCGGATCGGAACTGGATCCTATCTCTCTGTGGTTCGACAAAAATAGAAACGCGCAATCCGAAGCAGGTGAGGTTAAGTCTCTCAAGAGTGCTGGAATTACGGCGCTGTACTATCAGCGGCCGGCGGGTCAGGCAGGAACTGATGATATAGGCCTAGATGTTGGATACGAGCGAGTTATCGACGGACGAACCGAGCACGGACGATCTATTGATTGGTACGGCGAAACGTTCTCGTCAAAGGGTGAGGCTCTCCAAGCGCTCGCTGCAATCGCCTCCTCAAATGCAGATCGAGCTCGGCTCTCTCCTGAACGAGACTGGAAAAGTGATCCGCTCGCGTTTACGCCCCGCGCGGCTAAGGATCATACCACCAATCTGAGCGGATACTGGCGCTGGCATATGGTGGGCGACACGCAAGCTGCAAACCCTGGAGCCTTCGCGTTCGACCAGTCTGACGATCTCTCCGTGCGAGGGTTTAGCATCATCGAAACTGTTCTTCAGAAAAACGAGCAGGATTTGCACTCTGGCATTACGATACTTCCCGCTGAAGGGAAACTTGAGACCGATGGCCAGGGCAACCGCGTACTAAAGCTCACGGTGACGAATCCGGACAACACCTCAACTGCAGAAACAAAAGCTACTCTTGAGGAAAACGGCTTCGTGCTCAAGGGAACAACAACGCAGAGGTTTGTCTCAAGCAATGAGCCGAACGCAAAATCTGCCTCACTCACGTATGAGTGGGTAGCTCAGAAGTTTGTTGATCAGGGGGCGACGCGGTAGGCAGCGCGGAGGCTTTATGAACCACACTTTTCATAGACGTCAGCAGGTGAGGCGCATTAAGTGCGGTGTAGCGATAGTTTGTTTAGTTGCGGCGACAACGGTAGTGACACCTCTCTACTCGCAGCAGCAAGTAGAGCAGGCCAAGAAGGATGTCGGGCGCGAAGATAATGTGAAACCAGGCCCGCCTCAGTGTGTTTGGGTGGCGGCGTGGGGAGACTGGAGCGATCGACGCGACCCCTTAGTGAAAGATCGTAGTCATACGGGGTCTCTCAAGGAGCTAAAGGGAGAGTTTGCCTATCAAGGAAAAGAAAAAGTGCCGGGATGTTTCGGCAACTTTTGGAAGCCACTATGCACTGGTCGGACCTTCTCCGGGCAAGTTCTCACAGATGCGGGCGGCTCCTTTGAGCGTGACGGATCGATCGTTCGCTATGGAGTTTGTGATGTTGGTCAGCTCGTGTGGCCAGACTCAGGAGCGCTCAAGTTAGCCGATTTTCTCGGCGTTCCGCCGAGCGCGCGCATTGAGTTAACCTACGATAATCAGAAAAGCTACGTCATTCCGAACGAAAAGTGGTGGGACTTTGATCTCCACCGAAAGCGCTCTATGACGTGGGGAATGGATTCCCAATGCAGGTACGTTCCACTTACCTCATCGACATATCTTTGTGGATTCGCGGGTGTGTCATGGAGTCCGATATCTCTCATTCTTGATGAGTCTACATCGATAGACGCCGATATGACGGTGGTCGAATTTTCGCTGGATATCAATCAACCAAATTCATACAGCTTGTGGAAGGGGTCGGATAAGGCGCCTCTTCTTGTATACGATCCTACGCAAAGCAGAGATGTCACAAACGCCACGAGGCTGTTTGGTAATTATACCTTTGGCGGTAGAACAGCCGAGCTCTCGCGCGTGAGACTTGATTCAAGGCCCGAGCGATCGGCGTGGAAGAATGGCTATGAAGCGCTCGCTCTTTTAGATACCAACCGTGACGACAAGATCGCAGGAGCTGAGCTAGAGTCTCTTGCGTTGTGGTTTGATACCAATCGAAACGCTCATTCTGAAGCTGGTGAAGTAAGATCTCTTGCGAGTGTTGGAATAATCGCTCTGTACTACAAGAACCCTTCAGGGCAGGTTGGTAGTAAAGATATCGGAATCTCAATTGGCTATGAACGAGTAGTTGACGGCCGTGTCGTGCAAGGACGCTCAGTTGATTGGTACGGTGAAACGTTCTCGTCCAAGGTCGAGGCTGCGCAGGCCCTGGGGGCGATGCTCTCAGGGCACGGGCCGGCATCGTTGTAGTGGTAACGCACGGGCCCCGCATCCGCAGCGCTCCAACCATGAAGCGCTAGGAACCACAATCGGGAGGGCGTGCCTCTGACACGCCCTGGTGCAAGTGGCATCATCGCCGCGCCCCAGATTTTGGGGCGGGTGAGACACCCGCCCTCCCCGACGTGTGCGCGAATAACAATTGGGAGCGTGCCTCTGACACGCCCTGTTACGCCATTCGCGACAAGGTGGGTGTAGAGCCCCGCGCTCCCATAGACCGAAAGCAAAACTACTCCACAACCAAGCAACGATAGCTACATCCAGGTTCACATCGAGTGCGAAGTGTCATTTGTGCTTCGACTAACATCGGGAGGGCGTGTCTCTGACACGCCCTGGTGCGCACGTCGAGGAAGTTGAAGGTGGCGCATTCTCCCGCCGATCCGCGATACGGTGGGTGTAGAGCCCCGCGTTCCCATTCGCCGCGCGCTGCTGGTGAAAAAGCCCCCGAACTCCGTCCATTACTCCCCAGGGAATTCACCGGTTATCCGCCAACTGATCACAACTTATCCACAGATTTGTGTTGATTGTGTGGATAACTATTACAACCAGTTGAAAATATTGAGTGAGATATCCACACTTTAACTGAGTTAAAACGTTATCCACAGGGGCTGTGGAGAGTGTGGATAAGTGGAGTGAATTTAGAAAGTTATGATAAGCCCGGTAGAGAATTCATCTTTCGCCTTTTGCGAGGGGTACATGATGGCTCTCTGTTGGGAGGTTTGTCGACGAAAGTGGAAATGCTGTGGATAACCAGTGGATAAGATCCCCACTTATCCACAGCTTTCCCACACAGCTGTGGAAATGTGTGGAAAAGCCAATAGCAAGCGCGTACTGGCAGTCGCTATGAGTGCTGCCCCTCAAGCCAGCGCTCGGCGCCGATGGCTGCCATACACCCTGAGCCTGCGGCGGTGATCGCCTGTCGGAATACGTGATCCTGAACGTCGCCACAGACGAAGACGCCCGGCACCTTCGTGGCGGCGGAGTCGGCGTCGTGCAAGAGGTAGCCGTTCTCGTCCATGTCTAACTGCTCAACGAAGAGCTGTGAGTTCGGTGTGTGTCCGATAGCGACAAAGAGGGCGTCGGCAGGAAGCGTTGACTGCTCATTGGTCTTTGTGTCCTGAAGAGTGAGGGCGGTAACGCCATCCTTCTTGTTGCCTTCAACAGACACAACGGTTTTGTTCCATACCATCTCAATCTTTGGATTCGAGAGTACGCGATCTTGCATGATCTTTGAGGCGCGCAGCGAATCGCGTCGATGAATGAGGTAGAGCTTGCTCGCGAAGCGGGTAAGGAACGAAGCCTCTTCGCACGCGGAATCTCCGCCGCCGACCACAGCGATTACCTTATTTCTGAAAAACGCGCCGTCGCACGTAGCGCACGTGGATACGCCGTAACCGAGCAATTCACGCTCATTCTTGGCGCCCGTGTATTTTGGCGCGGCGCCTGTGGCGATAATAAGCGAATCACAGCTATAGGAGCCCGATTGCCCTTGCAGCTTGAATGGGCGTGTTGAGAGGTCTGCCTTTACGACAGTATCAACTTTAATCTCTGTGCCGAACTTTGTGGCCTGCTTCTCCATGAGCTGCATGAGCTCTGGCCCCATGATTCCTTCCGGAAAGCCGGGGAAATTCTCAACATCTGTTGTCGTTGTAAGTTGCCCACCTGCGAGCGGCCCATGCAAGAGAAGAGGCGAGAGGTTGGCGCGGGCGGTGTAGACGGCTGCAGTGAGGCCGGCGGGGCCTGATCCCAAAATGATTACTTTGTGGTGGATGGTTGGTGCTGTAGGATTGGTCATACACGCCTTTCATGAAACTGACCGTCTCCGGCCGAAACGTATGCACCGACATATTAGGATTAAAAAGTTACTGATTGCAAATAGAGGTGAGATCGCTAGGCGAATAATTCGAGCGTGTAAGGGGCTCGGGATCGAGACGGTTCTCGCAGCCTCAGACCCCGACGCCACCTCCCTGGCAGCGAGTGAGGCTGGAGCGGTGGTGCCCCTGGGCCCGGCGGCGGCCCGAGAGTCGTACTTGAACCAGAAAAAAGTGATAGAAGCGGCCCTAGCAACGGGCTGTGACGCTATTCACCCAGGATACGGGTTTCTCTCTGAGGATGGGGACTTTGCGGAGGCGGTTAGAAGCGCGGGTCTGGTATTCGTTGGGCCCTCACCCGAGAGCATTAGAACCCTAGGAGTAAAAACGACCGCCCGCTCTACGGTATCAAAAGCTGGGGTACCGGTGACGCCAGGGAGTTTTATAGCGGGAAGCGATGAGGAGCTGTGTCAGGCGGTAGAGGCGATTGGACTCCCTGTTATCATCAAGGCTGCCGCGGGTGGTGGCGGCAGGGGAATGCGGATAGTTCGAGATATCGCGGGAATGCAGGAATCCCTCTCTCGGGCGCGTGCTGAGGGGTTAAAAAACTTTGGCAGCGACGCAGTGTACATCGAAAAGTACATCGAGGAGCCTCGGCACGTTGAGGTGCAGCTCTTTGGTGATACGCATGGCAACGTCGTTCACTTTGGCACTCGTGACTGCTCAAGTCAGCGACGACATCAAAAACTCCTAGAGGAGGCGCCGGCTCCGTTTTTAGATCCCGAGACGCGAGAGAAGATCCACGAAGCGGCGGTCGCTGCGGCAAAGAGCGTCGGATACTACAACGCCGGCACTGCTGAGTTCTTGGTGAAGGGCAAGGAGTTCTACTTCCTTGAGATCAACACGCGTATACAAGTTGAGCATCCGATAACGGAGGCTATTACTGGAGTAGATCTCGTTGAGTTGCAGCTCCGGGTGGCGATGGGAGAGGCGATTCCGTTAGCGCAAAAAGATATTCAATTTTCAGGGCACGCCATTGAGCTGCGAATTAACGCAGAAGACGCACTCGAGAACTTTCGTCCTGCTACGGGAACGATCACGGCGTGGGATCGGCCGTCCGTAAGCGATGTACGAGAAGATTTTGGCTACCGGGTCGGAGATTCTGTTCCGCCCTGGTATGATTCCTTAATCAGCAAAGTGATCGTTCACGGCTCTTCGCGAGTAGATGCACTGTACAAGACGTTTCAATATCTCAAGAGTTACCGAGTTGAAGGTGTGCCAACGACCATACCGTTTCACGCCTGGATCCTCTCAAATTCGCGCTTTCAGGAAGATGGAATTGATATTGGGTATGTGGAGCGGGAATTTACGCGGGAGGGGGCAGAGGCGGCGCTCGCGTTGTTCAAGCACGATCCAGAGCACAAACGAAATTCCGATGGCGCTCTTTTCACCGAGAACATCACATCTGGAATGCTACCAACAGGCGCGGAATCGCTTTCTATAA